>JAKPMW010000059.1 GCA_029548715.1 Spirochaetota bacterium
GCGCTTTCTTCCGGCCAGCAGGGCGGCACCCAGGAGGATGGCAGTGTCCTTGAAAAGGAGCGCCCCAAAGAGAACGGGTGAGATCCGGCCCGAGACGAGCAAAGCCATGATCGCGGCAATCAGGCAGGCCTTGTCACCCAGTGGGTCAAGAACGAGGCCGAGGCGGCTTGTCTGGCCCAGCCGGCGGGCCAGAGCGCCATCAAGAAAGTCGCTGATGATGATGCCCGCAGTCAGGAAGATCAGTGGCAGTGCTGCCGGGGCAGGTGCAGAGAGCAGGAGATAGACGAATGGGGCGGCAAGTATCCTGGCCAGTGAGACAAGGTTGGGTACCATAAGAAGTTCACTTCGGGGCATAATCATCTCCTTGCGCACGATGACGATCACGGGCTATCTTACTAACATAGCACAGGAGCGTCCGGGCAGTGGGACAGAGCGGCTCTCTTGCGGGCATGTATCCGGTGTGACACATGGTTTTGACAATAGTATTGGCTGATGCACGGGGTGCCCATAAAAAAATCCGGAAAAACCTTCCAGGCGGTTTTTCCGGATCATCAATCAGGAACAAAGCGGTTGGATAGGCCGCCCTGTACGGTAAAGAAACCTGATGGTGAATGCGGATCAAAGGGAGGGAAGTCCGCACCACCGATGTAATACATATCGTCCGCTGCCCGGCGGAACTTGAGAGGACAGAAGTGGTTTTTTTGGTTTTCCCGAAAACTCCCGGGTTGCGAAAAAACGGAGACAAGATGAATAATAATATTACGGACTTTCATACTCATGCGTTTGCTGACCGGATCTTTGAGCGGGCAATGAATTCACTCAAGGCTGGTTCGGGGATCGAGCCTTTTCATGATGGTTCGCTCAGTGGGTTGACGGCATCAATGGATCAGGCCGGGATCTGGCGTTCGGTTGTCCTGTCGATTGCCACCAAGCCCGAACAGGTTGACGTGATCATTGACTGGTCGTCATCGATAGCAAGTGAGCGGATTGTTCCCTTTGCTTCCGTCATGCCGACCGATGCCAATGCAGCCCGCGATGTTCGCAGGATAGCCGCTGCAGGCATCAGGGGCCTCAAAATTCATCCCTATTACCAGAAGTTTGTAATAGATGATCCGGTACTGGATCCATTCTACCGGGCGGTGGCGGAGTCCGGCCTGATCCTTGTCTCGCATACCGGATATGATGTGGCGTATCCCGACCGGGAGGGCCTTGCCTCTCCGGAACGCACAGCGCGGATGATCTCGCGCCATCCTGACCTGTGTTTTGTTGCTGCGCACTTTGGCGGATGGGAGGACTGGGATGCCGTTGAGCGCCACCTGATCGGGAAACCGGTCTGGCTCGAAACATCATTTCTTGCTGAAATGTGCGAGAGAGAGCAGGCACGCAGGATGTTTCTTTCCCATGATCCCGCTCGGCTTGTCTTTGGTTCGGATTCCCCGTGGGTTGGTCAGGCAGAGGAGCTCGCGAGACTGAGGGCACTTGATCTTCCTGCTGAACTTCTGGATGCGGTTTTGGAAAAAAACGCGTCAGCCCTGCTGGATGGTGCAGGCCCCGAGGCCTGAGTCACATCGCCTTTGCTGAATATGAAAAACCGGGCAGGCTGGCGATCCTGCCCGGTTTTCGTCTTTCATGGCCAGCGGAAATTGTTTAGCCGCGGTCAAAAAACGGCGATTTGCCGGTCGCCGAAAGCGGGATGGCCCAGGCGATTTTGACATCGGGTGAAAAGAGCCCCTGCTCGATTGCAGCCATGCCGGCAGTGTACATGATGCGGGTGTCAATCCGGTGATCCGCAGCCAGGGCAACGGCAGAGCCGGCGGCTATCCCCAGATCATTGGCGGCAAAGACGCAGACCCCACCCGGACCGGCCGCCAGGGCGGCGCAGTCCCTGTACCCGCAGAGTCCGCAGTACTTGAGACCGAGTTGCCGGGTGCGTGTCCCGAGCAGGAGGACAACACCGCAGGTGCGAATGTTTTTACTGTCGCGCAAAAATGTCGGAACATCCCTCCGGTCTGCAATCTCGGCCATGCGGTCAGCGAGAGCGTCCTTGTCGGTTCCGGTTACAACAAGGATCTCGAGCTGATCAAGCCCCTTGCCCTTGGGTGCCGTGCGCGCTGCGGCCGCCATCATCCGGGCGACCATCTCAAGATGTTCGAGCGAGAAACTCCCGTCGCTGGTGATCATCCATTGCCCTCGATGGCGGATGCCCGGACTTTGCGCACTGAACCAATCACTGATGTCTTTTTGACAAAACCCTTGCCGGATTTTTCGATGGAGTAGAATTTGATCGAATATGGTTTTTTGGCAGACTCGAAGGTGACCACGTAGTCATTACCGTTGTCCAGCTTGATGCTGCGGACCGAGATGCTGTCCCAGTTGACCCCTTCCCTGATCCCGGATTCGCGGGCCTTTACGAAGGCGCTGAGGACCTTGGCCCGGTCATGAAAAACGGCATATTGCATATATGTTGTACTGTCCTGCTGTGCGATGGCCATAAGCAGGGTCTCGGCCAGCGCTTCGGCAGTATCGTCTGCGGGCTTGCCGCAGGTGGTCAGAAACATGAGGGTTGCAAGACAGCCAATCAGGAGTCGTTTCATGATGGATCCTCCGGGGATTATGTACAGGGTGTCAGGTCAGTATATGCCTCCGGAGAGATTTGTCAATAAATTGGATGGATGGGAATGGTCTCAGGAGTGTTCAAGGCAGGGTTGTTTCACAGGAAGACGCAGCGGGCCGGTCTGGCGCTCGCTTCAGGCGGCGCCAAGGGTGTGGCCCACATTGGTGTGATCGAGTCTCTCGAAGAGATGGGGATAACCATTGAGTGCATCGCCGGCGCCAGTATCGGTGCCGTGGTGGGCGCCGTCCATGCCTGTGGTTCACTCAAGCGGTTTCGTGAGGCCATGCTCGGGATGACGCGGCGGGAGATGTTCAGGCTTGTCGATCCGGTCCTGCCCAGAAGCGGGTTTGTCAAAGGGGACAAACTGGTAGCATTTTTGGGCGACTTTATTCCTCCAAAGGTCTGCTTTGAGGACTTGCCGCTCCCTCTTGTGGTTGTGGCGACGGATTTCAGTTCCGGGCAGCGGGCTGTATTTTCGCGGGGGCCGGTCCTTGCTGCGGTGCGGGCATCCATGTCCATTCCAGGCGTTTTTGTTCCGGTGGAGATCGGGGGCCGGGTCTACGTGGATGGTGGAGCGGCTGACGTGCTTCCGTCGGACCTGCCGCGCATACTCGGAGCGCGCCGCGTGATTGCCGTCGGGCTGCATCCGCCACCTGCGGGATCACACGGGACGGTCATGCAGGACGAGCGGTTTCTTGCTGTCCCGCCCAAGGGGTATTCGCAGGCCAAGGGTGCGCCCGGTGTGATATCCCTTGTCATGCGTTCGATCGATATCATGGATCATGCGACGGAGGCGGCCTCGGTGGCCGCTGACAAGCCGGATGTCCTGATCCTTCCGGCCATCCAGGACATCGGGACACTTGAGTTTGACCGTTCAGCAGAAGCCATCCAGGCCGGCCGGAATGCAGCGCAGGCACTCTCTCGGGAGATCGGCCGTATCTGAAGCGGCTGCATTGTCCGGCCCTGGTTATGTCCGTGGTTGGCGGATTGACCCGGCTGGCTGCTGTTCCCCAAGCTGTCTTGTCTTGCAGTGTCGTGTCTGCCTAAATTGTAAGTGATACCCCTTCGACCATCCGAGTTGTTCCCTTCCGGGTGGCTGGAATTATGACAGAGGCAGACATGTTCAAACCGGTAGAGACGGACGTTTCATTTCCCAGACTTGAAGAAGAGGTGCTCGCCTTTTGGCGTGAACACCGGACGTTTGAAAAATCCCTCGAGTGGCGCAAGGGTGCGAAGGAATATGTCTTTTACGATGGTCCCCCCTTTGCGACGGGACTGCCGCACTATGGACACCTCCTGCCCGGGACGATGAAGGACATCATCCCCCGCTATCAGACCATGAAGGGGTGCTATGTCCCCCGCCGCTTTGGCTGGGATACGCACGGGCTCCCGGTTGAAAACGAGATCGAAAAGAAACTCGACCTCAAGACAAAACGTGATATCGAAAATTTCGGGATTGATCGCTTCAACGAAGAGTGCCGCAGCATTGTATTGCGCTATGTCGGTGAGTGGGAAAAGACGGTCGAGCGGATGGGGCGCTGGGTCGATTTCAAAAACGCCTACATCACGATGGATCTTTCCTACATGGAAAGCATCATGTGGGTTTTTCGCCAGCTCTGGGACAAGGGTCTGGTCTACCGGAGTTTCAAGATCCTTCCGTATTGTCCGCGCTGTGCGACACCCCTTTCGAATTTCGAGACGAACCAGGGATACAAGGAAGTGGCTGATCCGGCCATCACGGTCCGCTTTGCCCTTGAGGGCCGCGAGCGGACATACATCCTGGCCTGGACGACGACACCCTGGACGCTCCCGTCCAACATGGCGCTGGCTGTCGGTGCCGAGATCACGTATGTCGAGGTGATTGACGGCGAGGACCGCTTCATCCTGGCCAAGGACCGTCTTTCAGCCTATTACAAAAAACCCGAGGAATGTACGATCGCCAGGGAGTTTCCCGGCAGCGAGCTTGTCGGTCTGGCCTATGAGCCGCTCTTCCCCTGGTTTGCCGACAAAAAAAATCCTGATCCGGCCGACGGTCCCAACGGGCATCGCGGGGCCTTTCGTATCATCGCCGGTGACTTTGTCAGTACCGAGGACGGAACCGGGATTGTCCACATCGCTCCCGGATTTGGTGAAGACGATGCCCGTGTCGGGCGCGAAAACGGCATCCCGGCCGTCTGCCCGATGGATGATGAGGGTCGCTTTACGGCCGAGGTCCCCGAGTATGCCGGCCAGTTTGTCAAGGATGCCGACAAGGCCATCATCGAACGGCTCAAGAGCGAGCGCAAGCTGATCAAGCGCGACCAGTATGTGCACAATTACCCCCATTGCTGGCGCTGTGATTCACCGCTGGTTTACCAGGCGATCTCGAGCTGGTTTGTCAATATCGAAAAAATCAAGGACGACATGCTGGCCGCCAACGAGCGGATCAACTGGACTCCGGCCCACCTCAAGCATGGCCGCTTTGGCAAGTGGCTGGAGGGTGCCCGGGACTGGGCGATTTCGCGCAACCGCTACTGGGGTGCGCCCATTCCGGTCTGGACCTGCGAAGACCCGGCCTGCGGGCACGATGTCTGCATCGGCTCTGTCGAAGAACTGGAAACACTTTCGGGCCAGAAGGTGACGGA
>JAKPMW010000065.1 GCA_029548715.1 Spirochaetota bacterium
ACCGTCACCCTGACGGTCGAGCTGACCCCCTGGCGTGGCACCCCCTTTACCGAGCGCCTGCGGATCAAGGTTCCCGAAAACACAGTCAACGGACGGATCTTTTTTGTTGTTTCGAGCACCGCCGAAGAACGCTACTGGGACCGCTTTTTCGGGTCCGCCAAATACCAGCACTACACTTTCGACGGACTGGTCCAGTCTCTCCGGGTGGGACACGACCCCTCCGAACTGGCCGTCTGGTCCGAACTCTACCAGACCGGCCTTGTAATTGGGGAGGAACGCCTTCCCAACCTGCCCGATTCGCATTTTTTGATGCTGGCCAGTGCCAACATCCCGCGCGCGGGTTTTTTGAATGCCAGGCTGCGCTCGGTCCACCCGACCACGCATTTTCTCTACGGCATGCAGTTAGTGATGCTTGACATGGAATACGAACACTGACGCCCAACCGGTACGAAAGGATATCCGAATCATGAAACGACGTATCATCATATCCGCCTTCATTCTCACCATTGCGGCCGCCCTCGGGGCCGTCACGACCTCATTTTACGAGGAATCCGGCATCCGGGATTTTGAAAGCGGCCGCTTTGACGGAATTTCCGTCAGCGAAAACGGTGAACTCTCCCTCGCACCCCAGATGCAGGTCCTGCTCGACAAGAGTGATCTTTTTGTCTGGTCGCTGGCCCGTGGCCGGGGCGGCGAGCTGTACGCCGCCAGCGGTGTCCGGGGCCGGATCTGGCGCATCGGACAGGATGGCACGGTCAACCTCTTCGCATCCCTTCAGGCAACCATGATCCGCAGCCTGGCCGCCGGCCCCGACGGCCGGCTCTACGGTGCAGCCTCGGCCCCCGGCAGGATCGTCGCCATGGATGTTGACGGGACACAGACCATCCTCGCCCGCCTGACCAATACCTATATCCACGCCATCGCCTTTGGCTCCGACGGCAAGCTCTATGCCGCCTGCGGCAATCCGGCCTCCCTTGAGCGGATCGATCCGGTCACGGGCAAGGTCGAGCGGCTGTACCACGCCAAACAGGAAGCACATTTTTTGGCGCTGGCCATCGACAAGGGTGGTGCCATCTACCTCGGGAGTGACGGGAACGGCGTCCTCTACAAACGCAGCACCGACGGAACCGTGCGCTCCCTCTATGATGCCTACGAGGACGAGATCTCCGCCATCTCCCTGGATGCTGCGGGGCGGGTCTTTTTCGCCACCGCCACCCAGCGCCGGCGCATGACGGGCGGGAATTTCGAGTTTGGCGATTCCCTTGACATGCGCGAAAAGGAGCAGCGCCGCCAGGACGCCTCCGAAAGTGACGACGACGAGGCAAAAAAGCGCAAAAAAGTCCCCCACAAAAATTCGGTCTACCGCCTCAACGCCGACAACTCGGTGGACAAGATCTTTACCATGAGTGACACATCCTTCCATTCACTGGCGGTGGACGCACAGGGGACGGTCTATATCGGAAGCGGTGACCTGGGCGTCCTCTACCGGGTCAGCAGCACCGGCACGGCAAGCAGACTCTTGCGGGTGGACGAAAACCAGCTCCTCTGCCTCCTGCTTGAGGGCCAGCGCCTGTATGTCGGCACCGGCAATGACGGCCGGGTCCGGATGATGGACATGGGCCGGGACATCAAGGGTCAGTACACCTCCCGTGTCCTGGACTGCCGGGCCAATGTGACCTTTGGGTCCATCTCCTGGAACGGGATCATCCCGGCCGGTGCCCGCCTCTCGCTCTCAACCCGCAGCGGAAACACAAATCCGCCCGACTCCACCTGGAGCGAGTGGTCTGCACCCTATACCCGGATGGAGGGCGAAAAAATTTCGAGCCCCCGGGCCCGCTACGTCCAGTACCGGGTCGAGATGCAGGCTGCGGCCATGGATGCTTCACCCCGGCTGTATTCCCTCAAGATTCCCTTTGTCCACGACAACCGCCAGCCCCGGGTCCGCAGCGTGATGCTGACAACGTACCACGAGGCAAAAAACAACAAAAAGATCAAGCTCAATCCCGGTCAGTGCGCCATCACCTGGCAGAGCGAGGATGACGACAACGATACCCTCGCGACAAGCCTGTACTTCCGGACTGACAACAGCAGCGCCTGGCGCCTGCTCAAGGTGGACACCTCCCAAAACCAGATTGTCCTCAACTCGGAGATGCTGGCCGACGGATGGTACCAGTTCCGGATTCATGTCAGTGACCGGCCCTCCAACCCCGACAGCATGGCCAAGACGGCCCATGCCGACAGCCGCCGGGTCCTGATCGACAACACGGCGCCCCTGGTCGAAAACCTGGCCGCCCGCATCGAGGGTGATTCGGTCATCATCTCGGGACGGGTGCGCGACGCCCTCTCACATGTCTCCGTGATGCGCTTTTCCCTCAACGGAGAGGACTGGAGCTTCGTGCCTCCGGCAGACGGTGTCTTTGACTCACTGAGCGAAGAGATCCGGATTGTCCTCCCCCTGGCGGGCACAGCCAGTCTGATGAACGGAAGCAACGTGATCTTTATCCGGGCCTGCGACCAGCAGGAAAACTGGGTTACGGCCGGACTGACCTTTACAGTTACCCTGCCCCGGGGCGCCGCCGGCGAAGGCAGTGAACGCCGCTATCTCCTGCTTGACTGAAGCGCCCTGTATATATATTATTATATATATTTCTGACTACAGGAGAACGAAATGGCTGCAGAACGTAACTGCCGGATTGTGATCATCGGCGGAGGCCCGGCCGGGCTGACCGCCGCCACCTATTGCGCCCGGGCCAGACTCGAGCCCATCCTGATCGAAGGGATGGATGCCGGCGGACAACTGATGACCACATCCGAGGTCGAAAATTTCCCCGGCTTTCCCGACGGGATCATGGGGCCCGAGCTGATCGCCAACATGCGCCGCCAGGCCGAAAAATTCGGGACCGAATTTGTCAGCGGCAACGTGACGGCCGTCGATCTCTCCAAACGACCCTTTAGCATCAGCGTGGGCGACCAGACCCTCGTCTCCTGCGCCCTGATCATTGCCACCGGGGCCACAGCCCGCTATCTCGATATTCCCTCGGTCCAGCGCCTGCGGGGCCACGGGATCTCGGCCTGCGCCACCTGCGACGGATTCTTTTTCCGCAACAAAAAGGTCTTTTTGGCCGGCGGGGGTGACTCGGCCCTCGAGGAAGCCCAGTTTTTGACCCAGTTTGCCAGTTCCGTGACCGTCATCCACCGGCGGGACGAATTCCGCGCGTCTAAAATCATGCAGGAATACGCGCGCAAAAACCCCAAGATCAGCTTTTTGATGAGTCATGTGATCGTCGACGCCCTGGGCGAGGAGCGCCTGACGGGACTGAGGCTGCGCGATCTGGCAACCAACGAGGTCAGGGATGTCGAGGCCGACGGGCTCTTTTTCGCCATCGGGCACGATCCCAACACCGGCATCTTCAAATCCTATCTCGAAACCGATGAGGCCGGCTACCTCAAGCGCCAGCCTGACCGGACCGCCACATCCATTCCCGGTGTGTTTGCAGCGGGTGACGTGGCCGACAACTATTACCGCCAGGCAACCACGGCCGCCGGTGACGGCTGCCGGGCCGCCCTTGAGGTTGAAAAATTCCTCCTGGCCCAGGGCGAGGCGCATTAAGTCCCACAGACCAGTGCAACCGCTGTATGTTTTTGGGGAACAGTCCTCAGGCCAACCCGGCTGGCGGCTGCTCCCCGAAAATGCGAGGTTTCCAAACATGATCCGATTGATTGTAAATTTTCTTGCCTTCTTTTCTCTGGGTTTTCTTCTTGCCTGCTCGGCACCGGTCGAAGCTCGGCCAATCCTGCGTGACCCGATCCTCGGATCACACCATGGATCTGAAGATCATATGATGCCTAAGCTCTCTCGTACATACGCAGGTCGTGTACGAAGAGTTATTGGCTACTCATGTGACCCAATTGGTGGCCATCCGCCCTTTCACTTCAACACAATGAGTGAACGGCTCTTTTCCCCCGAAGGTCGTCTCGTCGAATCTCATTTTTACCACATAAATGAAGGAAAACAAACTCTCAGGCACCAAGTAAAACAGCGTTTCGACAAATACGGAAATATTGTTTTCATGAGAGAAGTGTTCCGGTACCAGATACCTAATGGCAAGGAAATCCACTGGAACTATCATGATGTATCGGGACAGGTCACAGTAACCAAGACTGTTACCAATCTGGTCTACGAAGCACAATCACAGGATATCCAGCCGGTATCCGACCCACCTGAAGTCACACGCTGGTCCGGTTTTCGACTCACCAATGGAATGGTGACAAATGCACGCTCCCGCATATCCGTTGTTTCAAACCAGATAACACGGACTGTCACCCTTGATCTTGTGTCCCCGGACGGCAAGGTCTTACAGCGCACAGAAAAAGTCTTTTCACCAACACAAGCTTTGCTTTCCGAAACACAGTATCGGCAAGATGTATCTGGTGACTTCGTTCCCTTGCGCCGCTGGACATACACGCATGAGAATCCGGTCCTGACTGTCGTACGTGAGATCTTCCCTGGCGTGCAATCTGATTTGAAAATTGATTCTCCCGGAACAAAAGTTTTCAAATATCTCGTGGACAGCAAGGGACAGACAATCCAGGTTGATGAGCATCCCGATAAACCAGACGAACACCTGACGACACGACACCATAGGGACAGTGCAGGCGTCCTCGACCTGATCAGAACAACCAACCGGGCAGGCGAAGTCCTGTATTCATCCCGCTGGATACGGGATTCTTCAGGAATGACACAGCATGTCACAAATCAAAACGAAGCGTTTTTCCAAAATCATAAAAAAATTAGATATGATGAAAAAGGCAATATTCGCAGTGTAATATGTCCGACGCCTGAGTATCTCAAAGGCAACGGCCCGGAATGGCTCGTTGAGCGTCTTGAATATGAATACTATCCATAGGCCCCCCCGCCCACACCACGGCCCGAGGCTGTTCACCAGCCTCCTTGTGCTCCTTGCAACCAGCCTCCCCCTCGGGGCCGTGTCGCTTGAGCAACACGAGTGGAACTATTTTTTGGCAGCGGCGGACCCGGTCGTCTTCCAGTATTCCACAAAAATCCGGGTGATCACGGATGGCGAGAGCCATGGGCGCTACGCCGGAAGCGGAAGTGCCCTCAGGGCCGGACTGTATTTAGCCTATTCGCAGACCACGCTGTGGGACCTCTGGGCCTGGGACGAGTCCACCCCGATGATTGAGTCCAGTTACCGGCCGGAGGCCTTCTGGCGCTTTGTGCCCAAGACAGGCCCGCTGGCCTGGATCGACGCCGGCGGAATCCACGAGTCAAACGGACTGGGCGGGGCGCGCATCGCTGATTCGCGGGCCTGGAACCGCCTGACCATCAGCGGCGGCATACCCCTGGCCGGACACGCCCTGGTATTCGTGCCCCGCCTCTGGTGCATCCTGAGTGATGAGGGCAATGGCCGGATCGGAGAATACGCAGGCTACGGCGAACTCGAACTGGCGCTCGACCTGTCTCTGGGCGGGTCCCGCCTGATGGGCAACCTGCGCCTGCGCAAGGGCTGGAG
>JAKPMW010000077.1 GCA_029548715.1 Spirochaetota bacterium
TGACATTGATATCATTACCTGGTCCGGCGGGAACTGGAAGGACGAGGTCCTCGAGATCCCGCATCCCAGGGCAGCCCTGCGCAGGTTTGTTGTTGTTCCCTGTAACGAAATCAGCCAGCCCCCCTGGCCCGAACCCGATGATCCGCAAACGGTCGAGTTGTATTGCGGCCCGGATACCCTCATTCCGTAAGACAGCGCTGCAAAGGAGTCCCGATGACAACCAGATCCATCATTCGCAAAAAAGGGCAGGAGCCCATCGTCATGGTTACAGCCTGGGACAGCATTACGGCCCGGATGGCTGCTGCGGCAGGAGTGGACATGATCCTGGTGGGAGACTCCCTGGCCAACACGGCTCTGGGCTACTCTACAACCCTGCCGGTTACGCTTGAGGCCATGTATCATCATGCCTCGGCGGTCACCCGGGCCAGCGGAGAGACCCTGGTGGTATTTGACATGCCCTTTCTGGCCTGTTGCGGAAACCTGGCCGAGGATGTGCGGGCCTGCGGGCGCGCGCTCAAGGAATGCGGCTGCCAGGCAGTCAAAATGGAGGGGACCAATACCGATCTGGTCCGTGCCCTGGTTGGGCAGGGCATCCCGGTGATGGGCCATCTCGGACTGATGCCCCAACGGGTGCACCAGTACGGAGGAATGTTTGTCCAGGGGCGGGGCGAAGACGCCACAAGCCTTCTGGCATCCGCCCGCGCTCTCGTCGATGCGGGTATCTTTTCTCTTGTGCTCGAGTGTGTTCCCGAAGAGCTCGGGGCGCGGGCAGCGGCCGAGCTCCCTGTTCCGGTCATCGGAATCGGAGCGGGGCGGCATGTGGATGGCCAGGTCCAGGTCCTGGCCGACCTCCTGGGGCTGGCTCCGGGCAAGACACCAAAACACGCCAACCGTTATGCAGGTCTCTTTGATGCGGCCGTCGAAGCCATTGGACAGTATGCCGGTGATGTTCGCAACAGACGCTTTCCGGACCAGCAGCATACCTTTGGAGACACATGATGCTGATAACGGGCGACAAGGACGAGATTCGGGCGCTGGCACAATCCTGGCGCACATCCGGAGAGCGGGTGGGGCTTGTCCCGACGATGGGCGCCCTGCACGAGGGGCATCTCTCCCTCGTCAGGCGTTCAAAGGCTGCCTGCGCAAGGACGGTCGTCACCATCTTTGTCAATCCGACCCAGTTTGGTCCCGGCGAGGATCTCTCCAAATATCCCCGCACACTCGAAAATGACTGTGCCATGCTTGAGGCCGAAGGGGTGGACGCAGTGTTTGCTCCCCCTGACGGGTCGATGTACCTGCAGGGACATGCCAGCTGGGTGCTGGTCGAACGCCTGACTGCGGGGCTCTGTGGTGCATCCCGCCCGACACATTTTCGCGGTGTAACAACCATCGTCAGCAAGCTCTTCAACATTATCCAGCCACACGAGGCCTTTTTTGGACAGAAGGACTACCAGCAGGCCGCCGTCATCCGGCGCATGACTCTCGATCTGGACATGCCTGTCAGCATAACCGTCGGACCGATTGTACGTGAAGCTGACGGGCTGGCCATGAGCTCACGCAACCGCTTTCTTTCCGGGGAACAGCGTCAGGCAGCCGGGATTCTCTACCGTGCTCTCTGTGAGGTGTGTACCCTGGCAGAAAAGGGCACCCCGCTGGAGGATTGCCTTGAACACCTCAGGGCAGCGATCCTCTCCCAGCCCCTGGCCGAACTGGATTATGCGGCCATCGTTGATGCGGACAGTCTCGAGCCCGTGAAGGATCTGTCCCGTCCGGCTGTGGCGGCCCTTGCGGTCCGCTTCGGTCCCACCCGGCTGATCGACAACATGCTCCTTCCGCCCGGCAGGACCGGGGACTCCTGACCAAAAAAAAGCCGGAAGCGCCCCATCTGCATCTTTACCCGGCAGGCAATCTGTCCGATACTTGGGGGGATATGGCAGAGGCACAACAGCAGGAAACACGCGAGGCCGTCTATACGGGCTATCAGGTCAAGACGCCCCTCTTTGAGGGACCGCTTGACCTCCTGCTCTATCTTGTGCGCAATTATGAAATTAACATTTATGACATCCCGGTGACACTGATCACCGAACAGTTTCTGGGTTACATCAAGCTCCTTGAGCGCCTTGATCTCGAGGTTGCCTCCGAGTTCATCGTCATGGCGGCCCACCTGATCCTGATCAAGTCACGCATGCTTGTGCCGGGTGATCCCGAGCATGAGGACGACGAAGAGGATCCGCGTACCGAACTGGTAGCGCAGCTGATCGAGTACCAGAAGTTCAAGGAAGCTGCGCACATTCTTGAAGAAAGCGAAAGCCTTTCGCGAGCCGTCCTCGAACGCAAGGCCGGCCAGATCGTGTTCGATTTTCCCGGGGACGAGTCCAACTGGGTGGATGTCAAGCTCTTTGACCTG
>JAKPMW010000081.1 GCA_029548715.1 Spirochaetota bacterium
TCCCCAATATCAGCCGAAGGAGCTCTCGTTCTCGTCCCGGGACTGGCCTTTACCCTCCGGGGAGAGCGGCTTGGAAGAGGCCGGGGGTATTACGACCGGGCCCTTGCCCGCTGCAACTGCATCCCTGTCGGGATCACCCTTGACGAAGACATCCTCCCTGCGCTCCCCGTCGCGGGACACGACGTGCGAATGTCGTATATTTGCAGTGAGCAGCGCCTGATCCGCTGCACCCTGTAATCCATCCAAAGGGAGGCCCTGTGACCCACGGCATCACCATCCCCGTTGTGCAGACTCCGCTTGACGCCGTTGTCCGTGTCCCCGGATCAAAAAGCATGACAAACCGCGCCCTCGTCCTGGCCGCCCTGGCTGAAGGAGAAAGCAGTCTTTCGAATGTTCTCTTTAGCGATGATACCGTCTATATGTCAGAAGCCCTCCTCGCAGCCGGATTCGGCATCGAAAGCGATCCCGATGCCCTCACCATCCAGATCAAGGGGGGACTGGGGCGAATCGTGGCACGGGAACGGACCCGGCTATTCGTGGGGAATGCCGGAACGGCAATGCGCTTTTTGACGGCGCTGCTCTGCCTGACCCACAACGAATACGAGCTGACCGGAACCGCACGCATGAGGGAGCGCCCGATCGGGGAACTCCTTGATGCCCTGACGACCCTGGGGGCCTCGGTCTACAGCAGCGAGGGAACAGGCTGCCCCCCGGTTGTGATCAACGGCGCCGGCCTGGTCGGGGGCGAATGCCGTCTGGCCGGCAACATCAGCAGCCAGTTTGTCTCAGCCATCCTGATGGCGGCACCCTGTGCCCGGCAGGACGTCACCATCACCATCGCAGACCGCCCTGTCTCCCTGCCCTACATCCGCATGACACTCTCCATGATGCAGGCCTTCGGAGTAGACGCCACAATTTCGGATGACGCCCGCACCATCATGGTCCCGGCCGGCCAGCGCTACAGGCCCCGCCAGTACGCTGTCGAAAGCGACGCCTCATCCGCATCCTACTTTCTGGCAGCACCGGCGGTGGCCGGGGGCCGGGTCAGGGTCAACGGAATCCCGGAGGAAAGCCTGCAGGGGGACACCGCCTTCGCCTCTCTTCTTGCAAAGATGGGCTGCCAGGTGACACGCAGCCCCGAGGGGATCGAGGTCAGGGCCGAACGCGGCATGCTCAGGGGCATCGAAGCCGACATGCACGACATCTCGGACACCTTCCCCACCCTGGCTGTCACTGCCCTCTTTGCCAGCGGGCCAACGACAATCCGCAACATCGCAAATGTCCGCTACAAGGAGTGCGACCGGATCTCGGCCGTCGCCAGCGAGCTGGTCAAGCTCGGCGCGGGTGTTGAGGAATTTGAGGACGGTCTGAAGATTACCCCGCCAGGGGATATCATGAGCATACGCCCCGCCGCCCCCATCGCCACCTGGGACGATCACCGGATGGCAATGGCCTTTTCTCTGGCCGGTCTGGTCATTCCGGGAGTCGAGATCCTCGACCCGGACTGTACCTCGAAAACCTGGCCGGAGTACTTCAGGGATCTGGCAGCCCTGACTGGAGGAAACTGATGAAACGTCTGATCACCGGCTGTGCCTCTCTTGTTCTCGTTGTCCTGCTTCTGCAAGGTGGCGGACTGCTGTACAGCGGCACCACAGTGGCCATCTCGCCGGCAACCGATCTCCGGATCTCCCTCGACAGGTACGGGATATCCTTCGCCCGCCTCCCGGACTGGCACTTTATCCAGAAGACCCCTCGCGGGCGAAAGCTCTTTGACCTGATCCGCCTGTTTGAAGCATCCGGGAGTGCCGAATCAAACCGGCAGGCGCTCTACGATGCCCTTGCCGCCCGGGCCTACATGATCGCCCATCCCCGCAACGAAGCGGGCGCTTCGGGCGTGCAGTTTGCCCAGCGGATTGTCAACGACATCCGGCTGCAGGGCTATGAACTGATCGGGAACAGGGCATCACGCGACAACGATATTCCCCTGCTGGTATATGTCATGCGCTACCGGGCACCACGGGATTCACGGGAAAGGGATATCTGGCTCTCGCTGCGCTTTTTCCTGACGCCCAGATATGTCTTTGCCTTTTACGGCTCGGCACGCAGCCAAAAGGAACTGGAGGATGTCAATACCCTCTTCTCGACCATCCGCTTCCTGACCAACCGGGATGGAAGCATCCGGCAGGAATAGACGCACCCGCCCCAAGACCGAAGGACGTATCCCGGCAGCCAGATACATCCGGGCGGGGCTCGCTCTGCCGTCTGCCTCCGTCTGCCGTCGATACAAAAACCGCCCGGGCAGGCGGTCTCCTGAACAGCACCCCGGCATCATTCGCCGGGTGTACCATTGTCCTCCCGTGAAAGGCGCCTGCGCTCGTGGATCTCGTCCCGCAGCAGGCTGATCTCCCCTTCCTTGTCCTCGATCTTGAGCGCCAAAACCCCGATGGCCGCCAGCATCTCGGCCACCTTTTCGTCAGAGGACTCAAGCGCATCCTGCTTTTCTTCACCGAGGACGTGGTAGGCTATTCCACCGAGCTTCGCATACTCCTTTTGCAGTTTCCCCTGGAGATTTTTGAGTTCAAGCTCCTTTTTCGTCAGGCTCCCGACCTCTTTGGCACGTTCGTAGGCTTCACGCGAAACCCGCACCGACTCGTTGACAAATTTTTCCATAGAATCCCAGAGGGCCATATGCTGTCTCCTGCGCCAATGGCGGCAAAAATGCCGCCGGTATCCCGAAAGTATAGCCGTTTCACACCCGCACCGCAAGCGCAACGCGGTGTTCCGTTTTTGTCATGGGTATCCCGGATCCGGATGGCGCAAACGTGTTGGCATACCATGCTCACCAATGAGGTCTTCACCCGGACACGATCCGCCCGCGCGCGTTGCATGCTTGCATTTCATTTCCACCCATGCTATGCTTTGCGAAATTCGAAAATCGTGCAAGGAGTGGTTGTCCAATGACCAAACCCAGCGTTAAGCCCGTCTGTCCCAATTTTTCCTCCGGCCCCTGCGCCAAGCATCCCGGATATTCCCTTGATGAACTCAAAGGCACCCCCTTTGGCCGCTCGCATCGCGGCTCGCTCGGCAAGGCCAAACTGGCCAAGGCCATCGAGGATACAAAGCGCCTCCTCAATCTTCCCGCGGACTACCGGGTCGGCATCGTTCCCGCATCCGACACCGGCGCCTTCGAGATGGCGATGTGGTCCATGCTCGGCCCGCGCGGCATTGATGTCTTCCACTGGGAGTCCTTTGGCGAAGGCTGGGCCAACGACATCAAAAAGCAGCTCAAGCTCCCGATGAACGAATACAAGGCCGACTACGGCCGCCTGCCGGACTTCTCGCAGGCCAATTTTGACAACGACGTCGTCTTCACCTGGAACGGCACAACCGGCGGCGTCAAGGTCCCCAATGGCAACTGGATCCCGGACGACCGCAAGGGACTGACCCTCTGCGATGCCACTTCGGCCGTCTTTGCTATGGAAATGCCCTGGAACAAGCTGGACGTTGTCACCTATTCCTGGCAGAAGGTGCTGGGTGGCGAGGCGGCGCACGGCATGCTGATCCTCTCACCCCGGGCGGTCGAACGCCTGACCAGCTACAAACCCGCCTGGCCCATGCCCAAGATCTTCCGCATGACCAACGGCAAGGGCGAGCTGATGGAAGACATCTTCGAGGGTTCGACCATCAATACCCCCTCGATGCTGGCCAACGAGGATTACCTGGCAGCCATGGCCTGGGCCGAAAAGATCGGCGGTGTTCCCGAACTGATCCGCCGCAGCGAAGCCAGCCTGGCCCTGTTTGAGAAATTCGTCGAGACCCATGACTGGATCTCCTTCCTGGCCGACAAAAAGGAATACCGCTCCAACACCAGCGTCTGCTTTGTCCTCAAACTCGATGCCGACAAGGTCAAAAAAATGGTCAAGCTGCTTGATTCCGAAGGTGTGGCCTACGACTGCGGTGCCTACAAGGACGCCCCCGCCGGTCTGCGCTTCTGGTGCGGCGGCACGATCGAACCCTCCGATGTCGAAAAGCTCCTCCCCTGGCTGGAGTGGGCCTACGAAGAGGTCAAGGGCTAACGTCCCTGCAATCGGTCCTCTGCTGACAAGGCTCCGCCTGCTTTCCGGGCGGAGCTTTTTTATGGGGAACAGTCTCAGGCCCGGCCATGGGCGCAGGTTTCGCAGGAATTACAGTTTTGTCATGCGACTCCGGGATACTCATGAATATTTCATGGGATGCCATTGTGCAGGTGCGGTTCGCGAACCGCCCCTGCGAATACGCCACCTGTGCGACGGGGTTCAACGGACGCAACAATCCGGGATACACATGATGATATTGCGTTTGTAACAAGCGAATCCCCGATTCGGTATCGCGCGTTGCCACATTTTTGTTCTTTACAAGATTTCGCAATCTCCCTATACTGGTCTGAAATACGCCCCGCCCGGGTATCAGTGCAGGGCATTCTGACGGAGTCCAGGCATGGCAACCAGTGCAGGCATCAGCTACTTCGAAGTCGAAAAAAATATTGAAATCGCGGTCAACGACAGGCGCCGGATCAGCGTGATCACATGGTCGGTCAACACGGACATCGAGCAACAGCTTGATCACATCATTGACTCCATCCTCGCCACCCATGGCAATCCCGACCTCAAGGGACCCGTCTACACCTGTATCAAGGAACTGGCCATCAACGGGACCAAGGCCAACCAGAAGAGGATTTTTTTCGAGCAGCAGGGCCTCAACATGGACGATCCGGACGACTACAGCCGGGGCCTCGACCTGTACAAGCAGTCGCTGAACGAACACAAGGCTGTCGAGCTGGGCAAGATCGCCCGCGAACGCGGTCTGTACGTCAAGATCTCGTTTGACTACGATGATACCGGGATGTGCGTCCGGGTGCGCAACAATACACCGATCAATCCGGACGAGGAGACCCGCCTCAGGCAAAAGCTGGCCCGGGTTGTCGGGTATGACGATATTGTCCAGTTTTACATGGAACAGGCCGATGAGACCGAAGGCGCCGGCATGGGACTGGCCCTGATCATCATGCTCCTCAAGGGTGCCGGCATCGATCCGCATTACTTCCGCATCGGCCAGACAGGAGACGCCACCATGGCCGTACTTGAAGTCCCCTTTACCACCGATTTCGTCAGCATTCGCGAAAAATTCCTTGCGGGCAAGAAAAACTGATGACCCCCCTTGCCGGAGCCTGCCTGACCTGGCTGCTCTTGCTCCTTCCGCTTGCCGCGGCAGGTCTGTATGCCGTGCTGACCTGCCTGAGCGGACTGCCCTTTCTCCTGCAGGTCCTGGCAGTCAGCCTCCCGTCCCTGCTCGTACTGCTGGCCGCAACCTTTCTTCTTGCACGGCGTTTTTCAAGGGCCGAAGCCCTACCAAAATCGTCCCGCGCGGGAATTCTGGCCCTGCTGTCGGGGGGCCTCTCGTCCCGGTATGACCTGATCGTGCACGAGCTGGCCGCCATGACTGCCAAACTTGAGCGTGAAAACAGGATCAGGGATGCGATGCTCTCAATCAGCCAGTCCATCCCCGGCATCGAAAACCTGGACGACCTTTTTACCCTGATTCTCGACAAGGCCATCGATGCCAACAACAAGGCCGAGATGGGCAGCATCATGATGCTGGATGAGGACGGGCTCCTGCACTTTACCGCCGTCAGGGGCTATGACTTTGCCGCCATGCAGAATATCCGGGTTCCTCTCAAGGACTCGTTTTTGTACGTTGCCTCGGGCGGAACAGTCAGCGGTCCGATGGTCATAAACGACATCTACCAGTTCAACCGCTCCAATTTTTCAAAAGAGGTTGTCGACTCTCTCGACAGGGCACATGCAAGGGATATCGGTTCGACAATCTGCGCACCCGTCATGGTGGACGGAGAGCTGCGGGGCCTCCTCAGCCTCGACAACCACAAGCCGGATGCCTTTGCCGAGGATGATATCGCCATCCTCGACTATTTTACGATCCAGACCGGGATCGCCATCAAAAATCACGAGCTCCTGCAAAAGACCCTCTACCTTTCGCGCTATGACGGCCCAACCAACACCCTCAACCGGGCCTGGTTCGAAGAGCTGGTACGCGAACGCTGCCTGCAGCATGAAAACTGCCGGACAACCCCCTTTACCCTTGTTCTTTTTGACCTC
>JAKPMW010000088.1 GCA_029548715.1 Spirochaetota bacterium
GGCCGGAACCCAGTTTGACCCGGACGTGGTTGAGGCCTTTTTTTCGATTTACGATGTCATCCGCGCCATCCGGGACAAGTACGCCGAGTAGATCCCGGTCCGAAAGCGTCCGTGATTGTGTCTCATGTGCGCTCGCGATCGTTGATTCTGCAGTGCAGAGGTGCGCGCCTCGCATTGTCCCCGCACAAGGGACTTTTTCCCCAGGGAGATCGCCTGCTTTTTGCAGTCACACTCCGGAAAACCGTTGCAGGTCAGATTGAAAGTGCGGTAGTATGTTTTTGTAATCCGTTTCCCTGCATCCCACGGAGGTGCCCTGTGGAGTCTGTCCTCGAAAATCGTGTTCGGGAGCTTGAAGCCGAGCTTGCGAGAAAAAGCGAAGAAATAGCATATCTTGAAAAGCTGGTCGCTGCCCATGACAGCCTTGAGGAGTTGGCACGCAGGGAACTGGTGGATGCCGAGCGGACCATTGAGGCGCAGGAGAGCCTCCAGCAACTCCTGCGCCAGGAGCGGCAGGATGCGGATGCCCTGATCAAGGCCCAGCAGAGTGTGGTCGAGCTTTCGGCCATGGAGAAGCAGAGTGCGGAAGAGGTGATCCGGGCGCATGAGCAATTGCACTCCCTTTCACGGCTTGAGATCCAGCAGGCGGATGAAACCATCCGGGCACACGAAGAGATTTCACGCATGTCGTCCGATGAGATTGCCCAGCGGGACCGTGCCCTGCGCACCATCCTTTCGACGGGGCGACAACTGACCGCAATCCTTGATATGCGGCGACTGTTTCAGGGGATCGGCTCAAGCATGCGGGATATTCTCGGAACTGACCGGGTGGTGATCTTCAGTCACCATGCCGAAAACCGGCTCAAGCCGGCCGAGTCAGTGGGGCTTGAGCCGGGGCAGTTGGCCGGTCCGGGGTGTGCCCCCCTGCGGGCGCTTGTTGAGCGTGCTGCCCGCGACAAGAGCGGATATCTTGAGCAGGGCGCCCTTGCTGTCCCGCTAATTCATGACGGGAAACTCCTCGGGGCGCTCTACGCATCCCGCTCGGATGGCCGGGCATTGCGTCCCCGGGATCTTGAGATGGCCGAGATTTTTGCCCTCCAGGCCAGCGTGGCCCTGCATAATGCCCGCCTGTATCAGACCATTCGCAAGCGAAATGACGAATTGCTCAGGCTGGTCAACCTCAAGGAGACCCTGGCCCAGCGGATTACTGAGGAAATCCAGGGGCCAGTCTCTGCGGTGGACCGGGCCCTGACGGATCTTGAAGGCCGTTTCCCCACAAAGGAGGACATGGCCAGACTGAGGCAGGCTAGTGCTCGTGCCGTGCGTCTTGTCAACCGGCTGTGCGACATGAAGGCGCTTGAGGAGGAAGCCGCCCAGGTCTTTGCCGATTCGATGGATTTTGGAGCACTCGTTCAGGGAATTCTGGAGCGACACGCTGACAAGGTGCGTGAGCGCGGACTTTCGGTGCGGGTGTCTATTTCGGGGCGCTGCATCGGATATCGGGCCAACGAAAACATCATGCGCTCGGTGTTCGACGAGGTCATCAGCAATGCAATTTACTACAACAGGCAGGGTGGTTCAGTGGTTATCCAGGGCAGACGCACGCGTGAGCAACTGGTGTTTGTCATTACCGATACCGGTGTCGGGATTGATTCGGAAGATACCGAGAGGATCTTCGAGCAGTTTGCCCGGACTGAAACATCGATGACTCTCAATCCGGCCGGGGCTGGCTTGGGGCTCTTCATGGTGCGGATCTTCCTCAAGTATTATGGCGGTGAGGTTCAGGTAAAAAGCACCCCCGGGGTGGGGACGAAATTCATTTTGACCATGCTTCGCCATTAATCGCAGAGGACAGCATGACAAGCCATGCTTCGCCATTAATCACAGAGGACAGCATGACAAGCCATGCTTCGCCATTAATCACAGAGGACAGCATGACAAGCCATGCTTCGCCATTAATCGCAGAGGACAGCATGACAAGCCATGCTTCGCCATTAATCGCAGAGGACAGCATGACAAGCCATGCTTCGCCATTAATCACAGAGGACAGCATGAGGAACAGGCGATGCTCCGGGTGTTGGCGCATCAGTCCGGCCTGGGGTTGTTCGGCAGGTGAGGGCCTCAGATGTCACCGGAGACTTCGCAGGGAGTTCCGTATCCCGCGACGGCGGGAGAGACGATCAGCTTTGCGTGGATCATTGAGGTCAGGACATCGATAGCCACGTGATTGCTTCCGCCCTGGGGGACGATGATATCGGCATAGCGCTTCGATGGTTCGATAAAGAGGTTATGCATCGGCTTGACCCGGGTTTCATAGGCGTCAAGGACGGACTCGACAGTTCGGCCGCGTTCGGCCACGTCGCGCTTGATGCGGCGCATCAGACGATCATCAGCGTCGGCATCCACAAAAATCTTGATATCCATCTGCTCGCGCAGGCGCGGGTCCGTCATGATCATGATGCCCTCGATGATGATCACTTCCTGCGGATTGACGGTGCGGGACTCGGGTGTCCGGGTGCATGTCACATAATCGTAGACCGGCACCTCTACCGGGGTCCCGTTTTTCAGCGAGCAGATATGCTCGAGCAGCAGGTCAAACTCGAAAGCCTCGGGGTGGTCGTAGTTTACCTTGAGACGCTCTTCCATCGGCAGGTGACCCATGTCCTTGTAATAGGCATCCTGGGGAATCAGGGCAACCCGGTCGGAGGGCAGATTCTCGTAGATATTGCGGACAACCGTGGTCTTGCCTGATGCTGTTCCGCCTGCGATACCGATGATGATCATTTTCGCCCTCCCGGCATACGATGGGATGGGAATAATATACGGATAGACTGTCCGCGGTGTGCATTCCGCGGAAGCAGCCTGATTTTTATACAATTCGCAATAAAAAAAGTTAAAACAGGAAAATGATGTCATGGAAGAAAAACCGTGAATTTGCATGAGGATTAATGAGCGCGAGTGTTGCTATCGCCATGTGCTGACCTGATCTGTGATTTCCAGGGCAATGTCCCGCTGAATGTTGAAAATGGGTAGCTCCCCTTCTGGCTGGCATCGTATGATGTCAGTAGAAAGTCCAAAAAAAGGAGAGCACCCATGGCAAAGAGTACCAGCAAAAAAAGAAGGAATCAAGCAGTAGTTGACACAACGAGCACAAATAAGAAGTTATCTGATGAGATCCATAGTTTTGCCCGCACTGATGCGATAGAGTTTGTGCTGACAGCCGGAATCAAGGCATTGCAAGAGCTTGTAGAAGATGAAATTCTAAAGCTTTGTGGTGACAGATACAAGAATGTTGCTAACAGGGTATTAACACGATGGGGATCAACAGAAAGTGCCATTGTACTGGGTGGTAAACGTGTCCTGATTGAACGTGGTCGTGTACGTGACAAGGAAACCAAGTGTGAAGTCCGGTTAAAAACGCTTGATGAATGTAATTCGCAGGATCTGCTGGCGGAACGACAGCTTGAGAGTATGCTGATTGGTGTTTCGAGCAGAAAATTTGTACGCTCACAAGAAGCCAGGCTCAAGGACAATAAAAACTATGCTGACAGCAAAAGCACAGTCAGCCGAAACTTTGTTTTGAAGACTAAGCAAAAACTATATGATTGGCTTCATACTCGAATAACCGAAGACTATCCAATCATCATGATTGATGGCACCGTCTTCAAAAAAACAACCATCATCATCGTTTTGGGCATTGACAAGGCCGGAAATAAACGTGTTTTGGGCGCATGGGATGGCTCTACGGAGAATTCCAGAGTTTGTTCCGATCTTCTGCAGAGCTTGATAGAGAGAGGTTTGCGTCCGGAAGGTGTCGGCATGGCCGTCATTGATGGAGGCAAGGCCATTCACAAATCCATCATGGATATCTTCGGCCCAGCAGTCTTGATTCAGCGTTGTCAGGTACACAAACAGCGAAATGTTCTGGAATACGTACCGAAAGAAATACAACATCGTGTCCAATGGGAAATGGCTGATGCTTACAAAACGGCTGATTATGCAACGGCTAAAAAAACACTTGACGCACTGGGACGCTGGCTTGGCAAAGACAATGAAAGTGCCGCACGTTCTTTGGCTGAAGGTCTGGAAGAAACGCTGCTTATGCATAAACTTGGCATTACAGGAGCACTCAGGAAATCGCTGGCATCGACAAATTTGATCGAAAATCTGAACTCAAGAATCAAGGCACAAACCGCTCGGGTCAGGCGATGGAAAAATCAAAATATGGTTATGCGCTGGGCTTATACCGGTATATCTGAAGCAGAGAAAGGATTTAGAAAGATCAGGGGATGCAAGGATATAA
>JAKPMW010000101.1 GCA_029548715.1 Spirochaetota bacterium
GCGGATTGCGGACAAGGCCGGAGGCCGAGGTTTCGTTGGATGACCCCATGGCAAACTCGTCCATGTTGGTCCGGCCGACAAAGATCGCGCCGGCATGTGCAAGGTTTTCGAGGGCGTGCGCGGTATAGGTGGCGCGGTACCCTGCGAGGATGCGTGAGGCGCAGCTCGCCGCATGTCCCCGGTAGTTGAGATTGTCCTTGATGGCCAGCGGGATTCCCAAAAGCGGGGCCCGCTCTCCTGCAGCCAGTCTGGTGTCAGCGGCACGGGCCTGCTCCCTGGCCTCATCCAGCCAGAGCTCGATAAAGGCGTTGATGGGGACTGCGTGGGCTGCATCGTGTGTGATTTCTTTTTCGATGGCAGTCATGATATCCAGCGCCGAAAACTCACGGGCATCCAGACCCTTGCGAAGTTGGGCAACACTCATGCTGGCAAGATTCATCTGAAAGATCCTTACGGAATTTATTCGATAACACGGGGGACAAGGATGCTTCCGTCCCGGGACTGGGGTGCCAGGGCGAGAAGTTCATCTCTGGTCACAGCGGTTTCATTGGGAACATCGTCCCGTTCAACATTGGTGCTGGAAGCGTCCCGGGGAACAGGTTCAATCCCGCTGGTGTCCAGTTCGTTGATTTTTTCGACAAAGTGAACAATCCTGGCCATCTGTGTGGTCAACTCGTCCTTTTCGGTTTCGCTCAGTTGGAGACGGGAGAGACGTGCCACCCGCTCTACCGTAGTGCGATCGACAGACATGGGACAGCTCCTTGTAGGCGGATTGGGCAAGGACAACCATGGTTGTTGCCAGAAAAGCCCCTGACTGCGGGGTTGCCCCTTAATAAAAGCATCCAGGCACACCAAAGTCAATCCCGGCCGCGGTCTGCCCGGGCGTCATCCAGCGGTTCGAGGTTTGAGTACAGTTCGATAAGCGTGCAGACCCGGTCGGCAAAGGCGACACGCAGGCGGACCAGTTTTCCCTCCCCGCTGCGCTCAAGGATCACCCCCGGGCCGTATTCACGATGCAGCACATGCTGCCCTTGGGCAAAGACACAACGCGAAGCAGTACCTGATTTTTTTGGGCTGGAGTCTGCCAGATACGGATTCCGCTCGCGCCAGTGGCTCTCCTCCCGTTTGGGGGAGACTTCTTCCCAGTCAGCCAGCTCGACCGGGAATTCATCCAGAAACCGGCTCGGATCGTTGTGCATCTCGCGGCCAAAACTGTACCGGGCTGAAGCATGACAGAGATAGAGACGCTCCTTGGCACGGGTTGCGGCCACATAAAAGAGCCTGCGCTCCTCCTGCAGGCGGGCAGGGTCCTCGATCGAGAGGTAGTGGGGAAAAATTCCTTCCTCAAGTCCGGTAGCAAAGACAGTCCCAAACTCAAGGCCCTTGGCGTTATGAACCGTCATCAGAAAGACGCCCTTCCCGTTTCCACTGGTCTCATCAGTCTGGCCAAGCAGGGAAACCTCGGCCAAAAAGTCGGCTGCCGTCCCCTCGGGACTGGATTCTTCCCAGGCCGAAATGGAGTTGATAAATTCCTGGATGTTTTCGACCCGCTCCTCCTCCTCGGCATACAGTTCGAAGAGCCCGCTTTCACGGGCCAGCCGGGAAACGCGCGCGGAGAGCGGATCTGCTGACGAGTCGAACTCCCGGATAGTGCGGGCCAGCCGGACCAGGGCATCCTGCTTGGCTTTTCCCCGGACCAGGCTTGTGGCCTGCTGTGCACAGACATCCACGACGGGAAGCCCGTGTTCTTCGGCATATGCGACCAGACTGGCGATGCTCTTTTCACCAACTCCCCGTGGGGGGGACTGGATGGCCCGGGCAAAGGCACTTCCGTCACGGGGATTGACCGCCAGACGCAGCCAGGCCATCAGGTCCCGTATTTCGCGCCGTTCGTAAAAGCGCATCGAACCAACCAGCTGGTAGGGCATGCTGCATGCGAGGAGTGCCTCCTCAAAAATGCGCGACTGCCAGTTGGCCCGATAAAAGATGGCGCAGTCCTCGGGTGCACAGCCGTCCTGGATGAGTTTGGCCAGTCTGGTAGCAATCCAGCCTGCCTCGTCCCTGTCGCGGGGAAAAGAGACCACCCGTGGCTTTTCACCGTCGGGCAAAGCGCTCCAGACAGTTTTTTTCATCCGTTCATCGTTTTTTTCGATTACCCTGGCCGCAACCCTGAGAATCTGGGGCGTCGAACGGTAATTCTGTTCAAGCCGGATGGACTGCACATTGACAAAGTCCCGGGTAAACGCGGCAAAATTGTCCACCCGGGCTCCGCGCCAGGAATAGATGGACTGGTCATCATCTCCCACGATGCAGGCGTTGTTGTGGCCTCCCGCCAGAAGCCGGAGGAGCTCGTACTGGGCTGCATTGGTATCCTGAAACTCATCGACCAGGACAAACCCGAAACGGTTGGCATACCTGGAGGCAATATGGTCATTTCCGCGAAACAGGCGTACGGTCTCAAAAATCAGATCGCCAAAGTCGAGGGCCCCATTGGACCGCAGTCCCTGATTATAGAGCGTGTAGAGGGTTTGCAGGGCCTCATCCTGGCGCGGGTCACGCGAGGCAGGCTGGTACTCTGCAGGGGAAATCAGGGAATCCTTGGCCCGGTGAATAGCCTTGAGCCATTGGGCTGCCAGTTTGGTGTCAAGCGGGAGATCGCGTTCACGGATGATACGCCGCAGGAGTGCTGTCTGGTCATCCTGGTCAAAAATCGTATAATCGCGTGGGATACCCGCTGCCTCATGTTCGGTTCGCAGGATGATCGAACAGGCAGAGTGAAATGTGCGGACCCAGAGGCGGCTGAAGTCCTGTCCCGCCAGGCGCGAGACCCGTTCGCGCATCGAGGCGGCCGCCTTGTTGGTAAAGGTGACTGCAAAGACCTCTTCGGCCCTGACAAACCCGCAGTGAATCGCCCAGGCAATCCGGCTGGTCAGGACCCGGGTCTTGCCGCTTCCTGCTCCAGCCAGGACAAGGAGTGCCCCCTCAAGACTGGTCACAGCCTGATGCTGGGCCTCGTTGAGTCCCTCAAGAATGGCATTGTTGCTGCTCATGGGCACAAGTATAGTCACAAGCACGAATGGGGAGAAAGACCATGACAAAATTCCCGTTTGTGGGTATATATACCGTACAGAAGCAACATGCATCACTGACTGATTACTGTAACTGCGATGGTACCCAAATTTATGCGTTGTCCACTTTGCCATTCTGATGACGACAGGGTCATCGATTCACGACCCAACAAGGAAAACACGGCCATCAGGCGACGCAGGATGTGCAATGCCTGCAGCAAGCGGTTTACCACCTACGAATACATTGAGGAATATCCTCTCCAGGTCGTAAAAAAGGATGGCAGACGCGAGGATTTCTCGCGGGACAAGGTGCTCAACGGGCTGGCTATCGCCTGCCGGAAGCGCAATATTCCCCGTGAACGGATCGAGCGCCTTGTGGATGAGGTCTTCGAACAACTGATCCGAACCGGGATTCCCGAGGTCCCGAGTTCCGTAGTCGGCGAACGGATCATGGAAAAACTGTGCGACATTGACCCGGTGGCCTGTGTCCGGTTTGCCTCCGTATATCGCGAGTTTAACGATGTTGAAGAATTCAAGAGGACCATCGACGGGCTTTCCCCGGACCAGTCAGGGCCATCGCCCGTTCAGGCCGGATCAGCCCATCCCTGACCCCGGATCCGGCAGCCTTATTCGAAGTCCGGGATTGACTGGCTATACTTGGGCCGCGATGTCCTGATGTGGTCGAGATAACTGCGGATGTACTGGTCGATCAAGACCTGATCATCCGGTTTGACCTGGATAAACCGCAGGGCAATATTGGCCGCGTCACCCGAAAAATCGATTCGCCTGATCTCGCTGACCGTTTCGATCACCCGGTTCATGATGTTCAGGTCAAGACCGAGTCTCATCCGGACATTCAAAAACTTGATGATGTATTGTGAGTTGACCGCGAGATAGGCCCCGCCACTCCCGATATTGATGACCGGGATGTCAAAAGATGCACCCGTGTCAAGCTTGAACAACCGGGCCTTGGCCAGGGCCTCGGAGACAATATCGGCCAGGGCCATCACGTAATAGACATCACTGATCCGGAAATTCCTGACAACAGGCATCAGGGAGACAAGGGAAATATGCCCGATGACACTCTCAAACATCCGGATGGGAACAACGATAATCGAGGCAATTCCGGCCTCAGCGTATCGCTTTTGGCGGTGCACGATTTCTGCGCCAACCTGCTGGTCATCGGCACCTGTCGATTTCATCTCCTTGAAGAAGAGGGAGTAGTTGAAGATGTCGTTTGAGACGATATCCTTGATAAAATCCTTGACGTTGGTTGTATCTGAAATCCAGAACGGTTTTTTAAACCGCTGTACAAGCTGGACTTCTTCAGCCAGACGCTCTCCATCCTTGTGAAGCTTGATCTCGGTGTTGGGGCAGATCGTCTTGAGCTCATTCCCGATCATCAGGAGAATCTTGCGGATGTCGGGGATGTCACGCTGAAGTTCAAAAAAAATGGGGGCCAGTCTTGGTGGAGCGGTTGAAACATTGACTTCCTTGTGATCGTTTTCTTCAGGAATGATATGAAACCGTGAAAAGAGCTGTCCCTGGACAAAGATCCGCGCGGTGCGCCGGACAATCCTGTTTTCGAGTGTCTCGGGTTTGTCAACGACCAGATACCCGCCGGCACTGGAGAGGATCGTGACGTGGGCCACATACGAGTCCCCGCCAATCATGAAGCTGATCGTCAGGAGGGTGTTTTCGGGGACA
>JAKPMW010000118.1 GCA_029548715.1 Spirochaetota bacterium
TCACCCGCCTGATGTCATGCAGGCTGACCCGCTGCCGGCCCTGCGGGACTGTGGGCTGTTCTGCCGGTACTCCCTCCGCCTCGTCTGTCCCGAAGGCGAGGCGGGCCATCCCGGCATTGAGCCGGATACAGTCACCCATGATATCGGGAAAGCGCGCAGCCAGGGCCGTCACTTCGGGAGTCACGGCCCAGCCGGCAATGGGGATGGAGACGACATCCCCGGGTTCAAGGCCGGTCAACTGGCGCAGCTCCGTCACAAGCGAAGACGGGTAGCGGATACTGTCCTTGAGGATGTCCCGGTCACAGTAACTGATGACAAGCTTGTCACGGGCGGCCAGGAGTGTTTCGACAAAGAGCATCCGGTCACGTTCGGCGTCCTCAATGTCCCCGGGAAAGCGTTCACTGTCCCTGGTGAGAAGATCGAGGGGTGAGGCCGGCTTCCAGGGCGCGGGAAAGACGCCCTCGCCCATCCCGGCGATATGGACCAGGCGAAAGGGGACCGGCCGGACCTCCTGCATCCCGGCGATCATCACCCCGCCCCCCCTCTGGGCTGCCAGGGTCAGCCCATCCAGCCGGCTGTCGGCCCAGGCACACAGCGTTTCGAATCCGCATTCGGGCAGCCACTCCAGTTCATGCAATCCCTTGAAAAATTGCTTGCGGACTCCGGCCTCGGCCATGATCGCACTCTGCGGCAGGCCCAAAAACGTCTCGGCCAGACTGGCCAGGTCATCCCTCCAGAGGGCGCCCGCCTGCCTGCGGCCTTCGAGCTGACGGATGGCGGTTTCAAGCTGTTCAAGCAGCCCCATCACCCGGCCTGCCAGATCGGCTTCGCAGGCCTGCGATGGCACAAGGTCCAGCCAGGGGGTCGCCCCCATCACGCGCCCCAGCCTGAGCCGGGTCAGCCCCCTGGCAAAGGAAAATGACTCCGGAGGCCCATCAAGCCGGCAGCTCCCGTTGAAACTCCCCAGATCGGCAATGGCCTCGAACCAGGCTTCGATCCCGCTTCGCGCCAGGCCTGCCCCGGCCAGGATGGCCTCATTGGTCAGGAGGGCATACATCCGCTCACGGGTCAGGTCCCAGGGTTGCAGCAGGAGACGCAGGCCAGCGGCCCAGGCGGAAGGACGGCCACCCGCGCTCCCGGCATATTCGCAGCGGAGCGCCTTGCGGCCACCTTCCGGCCTCATGCCAGCCGACGCCAGCCCTGCCGAAAAAACGGCATCGATAACCGGTCGGTAGGTAGCCAGATCAGGCACAAAAACAGCGATATCACGCTGCCTGAGTGTGGAATCCTGTGCCAGGTGCCAGATGATCGAATTGTAGATCATCTCGACCTCACGCAGGACGCTCGGCGCACCGACAATGCGCAGCCGGGAAGGATCCGGTCTGTCGCCGGTAAAAATTCCGGCCAGGGCTGCCGCCTGATCGGGATAGTGTTTGTGTACTACTTCGGGAGAACGAGCTTCGACCAGCCGGCCCACAAGACGGCCCGCACGGGTCCAGCGCTGGACAATGGAATTTCCGCCTGACGGACCCGGGGTGATCTGCCAGACGTGCAGGTCGCCCCCGGATTCCCTGACCACCCGCTGGAGGACCGCAAGGTGCAGGGGGGAGATGGCGTTGAAGGCAAAGAGATGCAGCCCGTATGTACTGACCTGCCGCTGCCTGACCGGGTTGATCCGTACGGGACCGTCCAGCAGGTCACGCAGGAAGAGGTATTTTTTTCCGTCGGGCGGGTTGTGGCCGAGGATGCGGGCCCTGACCCGTGTCCGCAGCCTGCCCTGCAACCGCTCATCCGCTATGAGAGCCTCCAGCGCGGGATCATCAAAGCGGTGCAGGTCATAATTGTCAAAATGCTCTGCCAGCAGGCTGGCGTAGTTCCAGAGACGCCGCTCGGACACCCTGCAGGCGCTGCCGCCATCCGGCCCGGCCAGAGACTGTTCCCCCGACACAACCGGAGCGGAAGCCTGCCCTGCGTAGGCAAATACCGCACCCGCCCAGTCTGTCAGGTCGACCCGTGCCTCGAGGAACTCGGCCATGATCGCCATGGTGAGGACATCCTTGGTGACCGGACTCCAGTCTCCCGAAAAGGATTCGCGAATGCCCTTTTCGAGATAGGGCAGATCAACATGCAGCACAATCCCGTACCGCTGGGCCCAGTGCCGCCTGAGCCAGACATCGGCATGTGTATTGGGAACAAGGATCAGCGGCGAGACAAAGGGATCATCAGATTCCTTCCCGCAGGCATCACAATGCCGGCGCAGAGCCTCGGCCAAAACAGCAGCAGAGGGAGAAGTGTGCAGGTATGTGAGCATGGGATCACCCCTGGTGCGATTTTTCCTGTCAATGATACGCATTTGAAGCCGCGCCTGATGCTGCCCGAAGAATATTTCTCCCTCATTTTCACCCGTCTGGCCGGCACAGCAGATCATGCACAGATCTGCACAAAACCGGGCAGGCTGTGCGTATCACAGGGACAGACCAGAACCGGGAGGGCAAGAGAATGCAGGAATACTTCACAGAGGGAACAGGCGCACTCTGGAACGATTTTACCGATCACGAACAGGCAGAGCCAGGGATGCCGGGAATTTCGCTGATCCAGCCAGGAGAGATATCCATCCTGGAGTCGCTTGAGGACAATCCCCAGCTCCTCTCGCGTGCGCTCATGGTCAAGGCAGTCTTTCAGGGAACCATTGTTGGCCATGCACTGTACAGTCCCCGGACCTGAAGGCCGGAGTCAGGACAACGGGTTGCTGGACAGGCCAGATATTTGGTGTATCATGATACTGTAGGGAGGTGCCCCATGCTTCGCATCCTTGCAGTATCTCTTTTTATCATGACTCTGGTGTCGCTGAAGCCTGCGGGCAGCACGGCCGCCGCCCCGCCCCGCCTCCTGACAGTCGGCTGTGAAGACAAGGAAGATCCTCCGCGCTTGCTGGGAGAGGGCCCCCGGATCCACCCGGACCGTCCCGGAACAGCCATCGAGATTTTGCGCCTGATCGCCCGCCAGCATCGCCTCTCGCTTGACATCCGGCGCTATCCCTGGAAGCGGACCCTGCACATGCTGGCAAACAACGAGATTGATCTTTTGGTCTATGCCAGCTTTACCCCCGAACGGGCTGCCATCGGGGAATACCCCATGCTGGGCGGAGTTCCCGACCCTTCGCGCCGCTTTGCCACCCTGCGCTACATGACCTACAGACGAAAGGGTGAGCCGGTGTATGCCCTCCCGGGCACCATCAGCGGGACCCCGGGACCGGTGGGGGTTCCGGGAGGATATTCCGTTGCCGCCCTCCTGCGTGCCCGGGGAATCAGGGTGGACGAGAGCCAGTCTACCGAAGTCGATCTGAGAAAACTGGCGGCAGGCCGGGTCCAGGCGGTCGTAGCCCTCGAGGAAACTGCCGTGGCCATCATCGGGCGGGATCCCGCGCTTGGCGCGGTCATCGAAAGCGCCGGAGTGATCGACATAAGACATTACTTTTTCGTTTTTTCAAAAAAATACCGGAAGACACGACCCGAGATGGCAGATGCCGTCTGGGCATCCCTTGCCCGCTATCGAGAGAGTCCCGCATTCAGGACAATTGAAGAAAGCTACCGGGGAACAACAGCCGAGTGACATGCATGCTGCCAAACGGCATCAGCCTGTCTGGCGTGTTCAGTTTTCCCGTGCCCGCGTTGCGCAGGCCTGGTTGCGGCCGGAGGCCTTGGCCTGGTACAATGCGTCATCCACCGCACTGATCATCGGCTCGATCTCCTGCACCTCCCTGCCCGGAACAAAGGACCCAAAACCGAGGCTGACCGTCAGGTGTACTTCCTGTCCGTTGATGGCAACAGCTGGACTGACCTCGACACTGCTCCGGATTCGCTCGGCCACAATACGCGTCTTTTCGTAATCGGATTCGGGCAAGAGGATCAAAAATTCTTCGCCACCCCAGCGGCCAATATGGTCATAGGCCCGGGTTGCCTCCCGCATGATCCCTGCCAGATGCACAAGGACCCTGTCCCCGCTGATATGGCCCCATGTGTCGTTGATATTTTTGAAATGGTCGATGTCAGCCATGATCAGGCCCAGCGAAAGTCCGTTGCGCGCCGAGCGGTGCATTTCACGGCGGACATGGTCATACAGGGCACGCCGGTTGAAGAGTCCCGTCAGCGCATCCCTCTGCGCCTGTTCGACAAGCTTGTCCTCAAGTTTAAGAACCCGCTCCCCGATTGCAATCCGCGCCAGGAGTTCGTCCTCGTCAAACGGTTTAGCCAGATAATCATCAGCACCCGAACGCAGCCCGTCAATGATACTGGCCCTGCCCTCGCGTGCCGTGATAAGAAGCGTGTAGGTATACCCCGGCCAGTCAGCCGCACGGATGCGCTTGATCAGCTCAATCCCGTCCATCCCTTCCATAAGCCAGTCGGTAATGACCATGCGAAAACGCTCTTCTTCCATCATCTTCCAGGCAATGGCCCCATCCTGGGCAGTCACAACCTCGTAGCCGGTTTTTTTGACCACCATCTCAAGCAGGGCCCGCTGGAAATGATCATCGTCCACAATCAGTATGCGCATAGTCCACCATAATTTTCAGTAGATCGAACCTGTGTCCAGTCTATCACCCGCCAGCGCGAAATGCATGCAGACATAGTTCTGGAAAACCTTTTGCCCCAAATGTATACTGTTTTGCGTCTGGAGTGCATCTATAAAGGTGGTGAAACCCGGACGGGGGATGATACATGAATGAAACCGGAGAATTTGACAAGGCAGCCCTGGAAGCGCTTATGCGAATCGCGCGGGATAGCGAAGATTTGCACCTCTTGCTTGGAGAATTTGTCTCCTCGACCCGCGAACGAATCTCGGCCATCAGGGGCACATCCGACGGCGATACAATCCGCAGGCTGGCACACCCGATGAAATCCGGCGCCTCGACAATCGGTGCCACCGGCTTTGCACAACTCTGCCGTGAGATCGAACAGGCCTGCCAGCAGGGCAACCCGGCCGAGGCAATCCGGCTTGCCACCAGTCTCGAGACAGAATTTGCCAGGGTCATGGACTGGCTGCAGACCGAAGCAGGCTATCCCGCCTCCTGACCCCTTGATGCAAAAAAGCACCGCGCATGCATTCCGGCAGCTCCTTTTTGTCCGGGACAATCCGGTGTCCAGCCGTTATTATCGTACTGATGTCTGCCCATAACAGCACGAGAAAGGCCAGAGATGAACCAGTCCCCCGCAATCAAGGATATCGCCAGCGCTGTCGACCGGCTGGCCGCCGACACGGTTTACCCCCCCGATGCGCCCCCACAGCCGGTCACAGGGCCCGGTCGCCCGCGCAAGCTCGGACTTGTCCTGTCCGGAGGAGGTGCATCAGGTGCCTTTGAGGCGGGTGTCATCGAAGAACTGGCCAAGGCCATCGAGTCCCACAACACCGCCCACCCCGCCAACAGGCTGGAGATCGATGTGGTCATCGGGACATCCACTGGAGCGCTCAATACCTGGGGCCTCCTGCTGCATCACCTTGGAAAAAAGGGGCTCTGGAAAGAGCCCGCCTGGCTGACAGGTGAGACCGGGAGCACAGTCAACTTCCGTCTCTGGTCACGCATCGCCTCGTACGCAAGCCCTTCGAAGTTCGTCCTTGACAAGACATGGCTGCTGCATCTGCTCCAGGGCGCCACAAGCCGCTGGCTGACCTTTGTCATGCTTGGACTTCTTCTGCCCCTGGGCCTGATCCTCCTCTCGCTTCTTCCCGAGCTGACAGGTCTTGCCCGGATCATGCCCGGCTGGCCAGCCTGGGCTCTCTGGCTCTCTGCGGCAGGGGCCCTGGCCATCCCCCTGCTCCTGTTCTTTCTGCTCAGCTCACACAAGGGAATCCTGCAGAACTCCGGTCGCCCGCTTGCGGGCTGTCTTCTCATCCTGGCGACAGCAACTGCGGCAGGAGGGATCGCACGTGCCAGTCTGGTGCACGCCATTGCGGCCGATCCATGGGGAATAATCGTCGGGTACGGGATTCCCCTCATCTGCGGAGTCTGCGTTTTGGGAGCCTGCCTCATCAGCGCCTGCGGCGCTGCCCTCTTCGGAAATTCGCGCCTTGCACGCCTGCTCGCCGCCCTGGGTGGGGCCGATTGCAGATTCGGCAGCCTGCGCCGGGCGGTCTCGCGTTCGACCGCCCAACGCCTCTGCGCTGAGACAGCCCCCCGGATCGCGCAGGCATGGTCCGACTCAGGGGATCACCCTCCCGTATACGTCTCAACGGCAACCAACATCTCC
>JAKPMW010000466.1 GCA_029548715.1 Spirochaetota bacterium
CGGGATATTCAAGCCCATGCGGGATCTTGTGGGATTTGTGATTCCGCAAAGTCTGAATCTGACTTTTATCGACATGATTGCCGGCTTCGACATCATGATGCTTGGTTTTTTTGGGGTCCAGCCTGCATTGATTGGCTACTACGGGATTGCAGCGCAACTTGTTTATAACATCGAGCAGGTGCGCCAGGCATTCTCCGGGGCCTATGCGCCCGTGATTGCCCGTTTGTATCGGGAAAAGCATATCGAAGAAATGAATGCATCGTTTAACAAGGTCAGTCGCTGGACGATGCTGGTGGCTTTTCCAGTCGGTATGATTGTCGCTTTTTTTCACCGTGAGCTGCTGCAGTTGTTTCACCCTGCTTTTGGCGTCCCGTTTGCCTTGCCCATGGTGGAGGTTATGCCCGGATCGCTCATCCGGCTGCTCGATCTGGGGTATCTCGAGCAGATGGGGGAGACGGGGTTCATGATTCTGTTATTGACGGTGCCGTTGCTTTCATGTGGCATTGGTCTTGCCGGAAATCTGATTGTCATGACCGGCAAGTCAGCCTGGAGTCTGCTCAACTCCGCCATTGTGGCCGGGCTCAGTTTTTTGTTTGCCGCTCTTTTCATTCCTGGTCTTGGGTTGTATGGGGCGGCACTGTCGGCTGCGCTGGCGGCTGTGGTGATCAGGGCGATTCAGCTCATTGAATCAGAGATGCTGCTGTCTGTGAGACTGCGGTGGAAACTGGTATACAAACCCTGGTTGGCTGCAATGGTTGTCGTGGGGGTGATGGTTCTGGCAATGAATCTGGAAGTATTTTTTTGGGTCCGGATGGTGGTGATTGCCCTGATACTGTCACTGTACTTTTTTGTGGTGAGACTGCTTGGCTTTGAGGAAGGGGATACGAAGGTGCTTATGCCCTGGCGCAGAAAACAGAGGTGTGGATGATGACAAAACACTCGATACCGGGACGCATCTGGCGCTCAAGGCCGGTATACAAGGCGAGATTGGTTGCCTTTTACATAATAGATTTCTTTGCTGGCTGGGCTTTTGAGCGTTTTCTGTTCAGACGTGCACATGGCTACTCTCTTGATCTCGAAAGGCCGGAGAGTTTCAGTCACAAACTGGTATGGAAGCGCCGTTTTGACCGCAACCCGCTGTTGCCGGTCATTGCCGACAAGTATACTGTCCGGCGGTATGTTGAGGATGTGCTGGGTCCGGAACGCGCGGCGCAGGTTCTCATCCCGCTGCTGCACGTAACAGATGATCCCCGGGATGTTCCTTTCGATTCGCTTCCTGACAGTTTCATGTTCAAGGCCAGTCATGGCTCGGGGATGAATATGGTTGTCCGGCATTTGCGACATGAGGACAGAAAAGGTCTGGTCAGGCTGGCCAGGGGGTGGCTCAAGCGACCGTATGGGGTTTTTGATCACCAGTGGGCCTACACGGTTTCACATCGGAGGCTTCTTGTTGAGGAGCTTCTCCTTGATGAATACGGGAAGCCGCCTGCTGATTACAAGTTTTTCATGATCCATGGGGTTTGCCGGATGATTGAGGTTGACAGTGACAGATTTGAGGGACACAAGGTCAATCTGTATGATCGGGACTGGAATATGCTTGATGTGGTGTTGACCTTCCCGCATGACGGGAAGGTGACCCGGCCGGGCAATCTTGACGAGATGCTTGCGCTTGCAGAAGAACTCTCGCGTGATTTCGATTTTATCCGGGTTGATCTCTATTCGCATCAGGGACGGGTGTACTTCGGGGAGCTCACAAATTATCCAGGCGCGGGGACCGAGCGGTTTGATCCGGTTTCGTTTGATTTTGAACTTGGCAGCCATTGGAAAATTGACCCTGACTATTGGAAGTCCTGTCCCCGCTCAATCCATGCGTCACAGTACGAGGGGTAACGAGTGGACACCGTCACAATCTGCAAACACAGAAGCGGTTTTATGCGAGCTGCCTGGCTCTTCATGCTGCTCTATCCTCTGGCGACGATTTTTCAAGGGTTTGATGTCAGCGATTTCGGGTTTTTGGCTGTCAAATACCGGGATATCCTCCAGTCAGGGGGCGGGGTCTGGCCGATTACCTCTTTTTACCTGACAGAGGTGCTTGCAGGGGGCTGGCATGCCTTGGCGGGCAGTGCGGGTGTCGTGTCATTCAAATTGTTGTTCGTCTTGCTTGTCTGGTGTACACAGGGCATTGCCTGGATTGCCTTGAAGGGGATTGTGGCGCCCCGCATCCTTGTACCGGGTCTTGTGTTGGCAACGCTTGCCATTACCCCGGAGATGCAGTGGGTAAATTACAATAATACCTCGGCCCTCGGCTTTGCCCTGGCCGGCCTTTTTTTGATCCGGGCGGTATTGCGTGGCAAGCCTGCTGACTTTTTTCTGGCAGCCCTTGCTCAGACGGTGACTGTTTTTTTTCGCCTGCCAAATCTTGTAGGATTGCTGCTTCTTCTTGTTCCTCTTGCCTATGTCATGTATACATCCGGCCTGGCAATGGCAGTTCGCAGGGCAGGGATGGTGTTGGGGGGCTTTATGTCCGGGTTGTTTGTTGTGGCCGGATTGATTTGCTCTCTCGGACATGGGCAGGAGTTTGTCACTGGGATGCAGGCGGTTTTTGGCGGATCACCGGGGGAGTCGCACGAGGTTGGGTATTTGCTCAAACGAAATCTTGCCGATGCCACGAAAGTCGCGGGAGTTATGCTGTTCATGTATGCTCTAACATGGCTGTTGTCGCGTGTGCGATTTGCACGCGGGCAATGGAGGATGCTGCTCTCGGGGATTATGATTGCCGCCTGCATTCACATTTCAATGTACCTGATTGAGCTGGAGATCGGGAAGACGATCATTACCTGGTCCCTCTATTTTCTGGGCGTCTGTGTCTTTCTGGGGGTGGAAGTGTTACGTCATCTGCCTGGGAGGTTTCTTGACAGGCGCGAGGGATGGCTTTTGGCGATTGTCTTCGGTATCGCATTCCTTGTTCCCCAGGGGTCTGATCGTGGGCTCTGGAATTCGGTGTATGGCTTGTGGCTCGCTTTTCCGTATGTTTTGCATCTTGTTTTTGGAATGGGTGCGAAGTCGTATCTCGACAGCCGAAAGAGACACGCCCTGTTTGCCGTGATTGTCGTGCCTTGTGCTGGCCTGGCCGTGTTGTTCGCGGCAACCTTTGTCTATCGGGATCTGCCTGATCGGACAGGCCTGGTTCACACTCTTCATGGGGAGCGTCTCAAGGGAGTGCTGACCAGTGAAGCCCGCGCAAGGGTGTGGAACGAGCTGACCTTGCGGCTTGATGCGTACGAACTTGAGGGTCGCCCACTCCTGGCGTATCCGGGTATTCCCATGCTGGTATATGCGACGGGGAGTTTGCCCTACCTTGGAATCTCCTGGCCATCCCTGCTTCCCGTTGAGGGGCAGGAAAAGGCTTTTGCCTGGGCAAGGAAGCGATACCCTGAATATCCCCTCGTTGTACGGGCGCTGGTTCCAACGACTGGGAGGTATTGGCCAGATTCGGAGCCGGGTCTTCGCACAGTTTCCCGCGGTCAGGACAGACGAAGGAGACTGGATGACTTGACCAGGGCTATGATGCAGGCGGGCAGATATGCGAAAGTCTGGCATAATGAGGTTTTTGAAATCTGGGAACCGGACGGGTACGCGCATAAACGGACTGGTCAGTCCGTTTTTCGTTGACTTTGGGATTCTCCAACGGTAGGTTCTGCCCGTGTCCGGGGAATGGCGGCACCGGGATGTGCCGAGGCTGTTCCCCATAAAACCAGTCCGCAGAGCAGGTACTCATGATTCGTCCCGGCGCATTTGTGGCAGCCCTCATTTATTTGTCTCTTCCGTCCATAGCCGCTCAAACCGAACGTCTTTCCCTTGAGGCGGCCCTCTCCGGGGTTGCGCGCAACAATCCGGGACTCAAGGCAGCCGAGGCCCGGATTGAAAAGGCCCGTCTACAGGTGGACAAGGCAGAGAGTCTCGGGTTTTTGACCCGGTTTGACATCAACCTGGTTACGGGAGCGATTCCCGGCTCCGATACCGACAGCTATTTTCAGAATTTCGGCCCGTTTTTGAAAAGCGAGATTGCTGTTGTGCAGCCAGTTTTCACCTTTGGCAAGGTCTCGGGTGCCGAGCGGCTGGCCCGCTTCGGCCTTGATCACGAAAGGGACAAATTTGCCGATACCCGGGACCGGGCGGCGTTTGAGGTCATCCGACTCTACCGGGGGCTATGCACGGCCATGCGGGCCGAGCTGGTTGCGCGGGACATGCTGCGTGACTTTACAAAACTGACCAACCAGGTTGAGCAGGAGCTGGCAAAAACAAACGCTTCGATTGATGATCTTGACAAACTTGATGTGACGGTCAAGTCCTGGCAGGTCCATCAGGCGTACGTCTCGGCCATGGAGGACCGGACCAATCTGATGCGGGCCATGAACATTGCGCTGGGACTGCCCGAGACGCGGGAGTTTGCGGTGGCGGATGAGCCGCTACCGGCGGTAGAAATATCTATTACCAATTACGAGTATCTTGTCAGGCGCGCTTCCGAGCGGCACCCCTCGCTGAGGGCCATTCGCTCGGCGCTTGCAGCCGCAGATGCCCGTGTTTCACTTGAGCAGGCCAACAACTATCCTGACATTTTTCTTGGTGGCGGGATGCGCTTCAACTGGGCAGGGAACAGGCCGTCCAGTGACGATTACAACTCAAAGGGTGTCGCTGCTTTTGTGGGCGTCAGATGGCGACTTGATCTCTGGCGCGTGACGACGGAGGTTGAGATGGCGAAGAGCGATCGTGAGGCTGTGGCACATGGGCTGCGGTTTGCCGAGGATCGCCTGCGCCATGACATTGACAAGGCCGTATCGGGCGTGCGCAAATCCGTGGATGTCTTGCAGCGGGTGCGCACTTCCCTCGCAGCTGCAAAAACCTATGTCCGGGTTGCGGCTGACAATTACGACCTTGGCCTCGGGACTTCACGGACAGTGGTCAACGGCCACAAAGCGCTTTACGAACTCCAGGCGGTCGAGCTCAGGCAGGAGCTGCAGGCGCACCTTGCCCTTGCCGAGCTTGCCCTTGTCCTTGGAGACATCAACAAGTACATGGAGTGGACCAAACATGAAAAAGTCATTCTCGAATAAAATCAGGATCGCTGTTTTTGCTGTATCCGGCTTGTGTGTGTTTTCCGCAACAGCGGCAGCCCAGGCGACTCCGCTGGCCGCCATCAGGGATTCCAATTCCCGCGTCAAGGCCATCCTTGATTCCAACAACGGAAAGATGAGCAGCGCGACTGAAGCCAGACTCAAGGCGATTATCTCACAGGCAACCGATTTTTCTGCGATGTCTGCAGCGGTCATGACGGCATTTCCTTCAAGCATGACAGCGGCGCAGCGCTCCGAATTCCGTACCGCCTTTGAAGAATTGCTGCTTCTCTCCTCGGTAAAAAAGATGGGCCGCTACCGCGCCGACAGGTTCGAATATGGCCAGCAGACCATCAACGGGAACCAGGCCGTCGTCAAGACTGTGGCTGTGTACACAAAAAAGGACGGCCGGGTTGACCGGGTGCGGCTGGACTACACGCTCTCGAACAGTTCCGGCCGCTGGATGATCGTCAATTATGCGATGGACGATGTTGACACGGTCCGGAATTATCAGCGGCAGTTCAGGATTCTTGTCCAGCGCAGGGGCGTTGCGGGTACGATCCAGCACATCAAGAATCGTGTGGTCGAGTATCGCAACGAAGACTGAGCCCAGCGTGATTCGAGCGTCGTGTCCGTTGCCGGGACAAACGTTCGCCTTCGCGTTGCTCCGGGGACTGCCCCGCGTTGGCTTTTCCTTTGCGAACCCCGCTCGAGATGGCGGGGTTTTTGTATCTTGATACAGAATCATCCAAGGGAGCCGCTTGCAGGAAAAAGCGGCGGAAAGTGACAGGTGCATATGTACAGGTTTCTCGAGCGGGTCATGCTGGCGGTATGCCGGTTTTCTCTCAGGCATCCTCTGGTGGTGCTTCTCCTTGCGGCGCTGGTGACAATCCCGGCTTTTGTCGAGGTGCAGAAGATCACCATTGATCCCAATCTGGTCAGACTTCTGCCGGGACACAGCCGGGCATCGACCAACACGGTGGCCCTCTCCCCCGTTACCGGAGACGGCGGCTACTTTACCATGGTCCTTTCGTCTGATGATACCAACCGGCTGGTTCCCGCCGCCCGGGCAGCCGCGGCCCTTGTCCGTCCGCTTGAGGGTGTGCATACCGTTGAGTACGAATGGCCGGTTGAATTTTTCAGGCGCTATCGCTACCTCCTTGTTCCGAATGACTACCTCAGTGACATCTACAGCAAGGTTGTCGGATGGAAGTCAGAGCTTTCTCCCGCCGGGGTCAACCTGCTTGAGGAGACAAAAAAGACGTCCGGGGAGACCAGCGTCCAGAGTTCGGGAGAAGACAAGCTTGAGGGAGATATTCGCCAGTTTGCCACGCTTTCCCGTTATCATTTTTCTGCAGACAAAAAAGCCCTCGGGATGATCATTCGCACGACCCGCGGGATCGATGATCTTCAGGGTGTTGTCCGGCTCTACAAGAACCTGACCAATGTGGCCCACAGGATCGAAAGAGAGCAGAAGGTGACGGTCGGGATCGCCGGATCGCACCGAAACAAGGTTGACGAATATAATGTCATCAATGACGATCTGGGGCTGGCCACCATCATTTCCGGCGGACTGATCCTTCTCGTGACGATCTTTGGGTTCCGTTCGTTGCGGACAGCGCTTCTTGTGCTGATACCGCTGCTTGCGGGCATGGTCTGGGGTTTTGGCCTGATTCCCGTGACGGTCAAGAGTCTCAACCTGATCACCTCATTCCTGATGCTGATTTTGACGGGTATGGGAATCGATTATGCGATCCATCTTGTCAAGCGGGTCGAGCAGGAGCTTGTGGACAAGCCCCTCTCAGCCGCGCTGGTTGATGCGTACCGGAATACAGGGCCTTCGGTCCTGGTTTCGGGATTCACCACTGCGCTGGCGCTTTTTATCCTTGCTGTCTCCGATTTTCGCGGATTTTCCGAATTCGGAATTATCGCGGCCATGGTCATTACCAGCATCCTTCTTGCGATGGTGACCCTGATGCCGGCGGCCATTGTCCTGGGTCACAGATGGGGATTCGTCCGCGCGAGGGATCACAGGAACGAATACGCTCCTCTCTTCTCCCGCAAGGGCACAATTGTCGCACTCGGGGTTGTTGGTCTGGGGCTGCTTGTAACAGCCCTTGGACTCAGGTTCGATGCAAGCTTTCGTAATCTCGAATTTGACAAGTCGAAGGTGGAAGGTGCCAAGGAGGCGAGGGATTCGCAGGGTAAGGTCTATTCGAGCTCGTTTTCTCCTGGGGCCATTTATGTTGCAAAGGACAAGGCCAATCTCGACCGCCTGCTTGAGATCTTCAACCAGAGGGTGGCTGAAGGGGTCTGGTTGACGGACCCGAAAACCAATATTGTCCAGCTTTCCGAGACGGTAGACGGGGTTGTGCGAACCCGGATGAGTACCAATGTTGTCTGGAAAACAAACACCACCACCATCGATGTTGTCCGCAGCCTGCGGGATTATGCCCCGCTGCCGGGGAGCGCAACCTGGCTGGACCGCGTGCAGACCGTGCGCCTTGTCCAGGAGGAGATGCGGGAGGGTGACTGGATCAGCAAGATCACCAACAGTGAGAGGCGGCGCTGGATTGAGGAGATGCGAGACTGGAAAATCCCAAAAGCCCCCCGGCCTGCCGGGATTGACGAGGTCCCCGGGCTGGTGCGCTCATCGATGATCTCCAAGGATGGAAAAGAATATCTGGCTGCGGTATTTCCCTCGATTGACCGCAAGGGCGCCAACAATGCCATCCGGTTTACCAAGGAGATCTACGACCTTGTACCGGCAGACCAGGCTGAGCGTGAGCGATTGGGGATCGGCGGTGTGCGTGGTCCGGTGGGCGAAACTCCCGTATTTGCCGAGATTGTGATGATCGTCAAGGGTGAGGTTTTCTG
>JAKPMW010000146.1 GCA_029548715.1 Spirochaetota bacterium
AGAAGTGGTACGAGAGAATATACCTGGCAGGTTGCGGGGTCTTCTGGAACCGGATATGCCCCTCGTCCCCATCTTGTTTCACTGGGAACAGTCTCAAGCCAGACCGGACTTGCTCACTGGCTCATCGAGCGGTATACCGGCCAGCCGCCTTCAGCGCTGGGAACGGCACTGGCCCGTTCTGCTGCTGCCAGCAGTCGGGAGGGTGTTTTTGAGCGTGCTGCATGGATCCACCAGAGCCTTGTCCAGGGTGCCGGGTCGTTGGACCCGCAGCTTTTGCCGGGAAAGGGACGGCAGGGAGTCTACTCGTCAGCGGATTATGCAAGGGATTTTTTGCATGCGGCAATGGTGCTTGGCCTTGATGCCCGGCTGATAGTCCCGCTCTCGCCGCGATTCGGACTCCCCCTGGGGATGGTTGGAGTCCATCTCGCCTCCGGAAATGGTGAAAGGTGGTATTTTCCCGCTTCACGGGTTTTTCCACCGGGCAGGGTGCCCTGGTATCTCAACGGACTGGAGGCTCTCCTGATTGACAGCCGTGCAACCGTCACCAGGGTTCGCCTTGCCGCTGATACTGGAGGTAGCACAAGGTATACCCTCAGACTGGCTCCGGGGCGGGATGGTAAACTGGCGGCCAGCATATCGGGTGAATATGAGGGGGTCGATGCTGCGCTGGTACGTGCAGATATTCTGGTCAAGGGCAAGGGAGCGGTCTTTTCAGCAATGGCTCACAACAGTGTCCCCGAATCCCTCAGCGTGCGTCATGTGTTTCAGTTGCAGTCTCCTCTGCTTGTGGACGGGAGCCTCGCAAAGACCATGACCCTGTCGGAGGCGGACAGTATTCTGGATACTGCCCTGCGCACGCGGTTTGCAGATGGGCGAAGCGGGGCCTGGACCGATCGCCTTGTGATTACCATTCCGGCAGGAAGCCAGACAGCCGGAATCCCCCCGCCAGAGACCCGCAGCCGGGACGGGGGCCGAATGGAATGCAGGTGGAAACTGGTTTTGGGGAAGACGATCACAAAGCCCGCGCACTGGTCCCAGGCTGACTGGCAACGCTGGGTGCGCACCAATATTGCCCGTCAGCCGGACACGCTGATCCGTGAGCGGACGCTGCATGCAGGGATCTCGACCAGCAGAAGGTCTATCGTTTCAATGGTGGATGACCTTGAAGACTATGGCATGCCGACGATCACGCTTCACAGGGGAGGCCGTCTCCGATGAAATGCCTGAACATCCTGCGAACTATCGGTTCGGTCGTGGCTGCATCGATTCTTGCATTGACCATCATGGCGTGCAGTCTCTATCAGGCCATCGCCCAGGTTGCTGTCGCCCGGACGACCTGGGAGGATATTCTTGCCCGGGAGTCTGTTCAAAAGCGAATAGATACCATTATTGTCAATTCCACAGGGCTTTGGCAGCTCAGGCCGCTGGATGAAAACCTTTATGGGCAGATCTTTGTTACCCTTCGCAGGGAAGTGGCCGATCCCTTTCTTGCCGATCTTCCCCGTGCCTGGACAGCGTGGCTGAGTGGTGCGACAAACCGGTTTGACCCGGTCATGGATCTTTCGGCGGTCAGAGGAAAAGTCATCTGGATGCTCAAGCAGACGGTGCGCAGCCGTTTGCCGGAGATTTTTGTCCGCAAAATGGAGCAGCGTATTGAGCGGAATTTTTCAAAAAAGGTTCCAACCGCCATGCGCATGCTGCCGCTGATCGGAGTCAGTTCGAATACCGAACTGGCCATGAAGGGAATCCGCCAGGACTTTGTCCAATGGTATCGTGTCCGGCTGCTTGTCTGGCTTGTCCCGCTTGCGGCGGCTATTCTCTGGTTCTGGGCAATGCGAAAGAGGCAGTACTTTCCCGAATCACTTGCCGGACTGGTGGGTGGAACCGCCCTGATGGTACTCATGCCCCTTGCGGTTTTTTCGGGGCAGATAGGGGAGATCGCGGGCACGATTGTCAGGCTGAAGAGCGGGAGCGGAGAATGGGCCGAAATGGCGGATGTTGTCCTTTCGGCCGTAATAGACAATATCAGGACACCGCTTGGGATCCTCGGCATGACGGGAATCGCCGTTCTGCTGATTCTTGCTGCTCTCAGGTGGTGGCGACGCCGTTCTTTCGCCTGAGGGTAACAGGGGGGCGTCCACGGGTGTGGTCGTGCCAGGTGTGAAAACGAAAGAGGTCCGGGTTGATCACGATGAGCCTGTACTGATCGGCGGTTCCGGCATGCGGGATGTCTCCCAGCCGGGGTGACTTTCTGCCGAGGATATCGTACCCGGCGAGAGCTGTTTCGTCCAGCGATCCTTCGAGGACACAGGCTGTGCCCTCAACAGAAAGCGCTGCAATGTCTTCGAGGAGGGCCTCCTCGCGAAAGATCGAAAGGGCAACCACCGGATTGTGACGAATTTCAGCAAGCAGCTCTGAATCGGCCCGTGCGCAGAGCCAGATCGTTCCCCGTCTGTCATTTCCAAACAGCATCAGTCGTGGAACCGGCCGCCCGTCGACAACCGTCACCAGGGTCGCAAGAAGGGTCTGGTTCATGTACTGTATGATTTGGTCCTTGATATGTGGTGAATTTCCCTGTGCCGCCATGTCTGCCTCCTTGGGTATCCTATCGTGATTTCAGGGATTCTGCAAGAGTCCGGCGCGAGTCGTGTCAAGGTGCGAGCCGGGAATCAGGGGGCCGGGGAAAAATCGCTTGCATCCCGCCATGAGTCGGGGTATCCTGAGAGGGTAATCTGGATAAAAGGATGACGAGGGATGACGGGAATACTTGTGCTCGGTCTGCTTCTTCAGGCGCTGGTGTTTCCCTTTTCGCGCCTTGCCTCGCTGTTTCCGGGGGCGTTTGCAGCCCTGATCCTGCTGCTTGTCTCGCTCGGGAAGCTCACACGGGGGGGGGCTCTATCCCTGTTTGGGCTCGAACTGCCGCCCGTGACCGGTCTGGTGCTGGGGCTGGTCTGGCTGACAGTCTGCGTCTGGTGTTTTCTGCGACTGTCATCCGGCGGGATTGGGTCTACCATCCGGGGGTTGGTTTCAGGATTTGGCAAGGCGGCTTTGCTGTGCATCACGGTTGTTGTCCTGATGGCCGTGATTGTGTTTCCCATGGTCATGCTGGCAAATGGTGTTCCCACGGTGTTTGCATTTGTAACACTTGGTGGCGGGCTTGTCCTGCTTGTGTGGGTGCTCATGCGCAAGTACAGGACCATGGCCAGGCTGGATATTTCGGATACCCGTAACCGCTCCAGGGATGAGTGGCCCGATTTGAGACTGCGCTGGCTCTTCAGGACCGCTGTCCGTCCGTTGCTGATAGTTGCGGCCTGTGTTGTCTACGCCTACGGTCTGGCCCTCTTTGGCGTGGCTCCCGTGGCCGGTGGGCTCGCGCTGATTGTCCTGACGCTTTTTCTGATGTGGATGGCAAGGATCATCCGCAGCCTGCCCTGGATGGGCGGAAGCGAATGACCATTTGAGACCGGTCTGACGCCCGCTCTCTGGTTAGCGGGTGTTTTTGCGCGAGGGGCGATACGACCAGCGGAGCGAGATGCAGCGGTGCAGGGCCTCGAAGATGATTCCCCTGGATATTTTTGATTCCCCGCGCTGACGGTCCGCGAATATGATGGGGATCTCCTTGATCGAAAAACCGTTTCTGTGACAGCGATACTTCAGCTCGATCTGGAAGGCATAACCGCTTGAGCGGACGGTATCAACGTCAATGCTGGCCAGTACCGTGTTTTTATAGCCGACGAATCCTGCGGTCAGGTCCTTGACCCTGACGCCGGTGAAAAAACTGGCATACACGTTGGCAAGCTTGCTCAAGAGGAGCCGTTTGAGGGGCCAGTGTGCGACACTGACCCCGTAGATATAGCGCGAGCCGACAACCACGTCAGCCTCGGTTTCGATTGTGCGGATCATCTCT
>JAKPMW010000148.1 GCA_029548715.1 Spirochaetota bacterium
AAGGTAAATGAGAGCCTGAGGCGTTCTTCGCGGAAGAACTTGCTGATGCGTCCGTAGAGGGAGCGGTGCAGGTCGAGCCGGGGCAGGGCCTTCAGGAGGCGTGGCCTCAAGAGGTGATGCCAGCGCGAATAGGGGATCTTGAGGCAGGGCACGAGAGTGGCGTACTTTTTTTGCTCCTTTTTGAGGTAGCGATCAAGGTGGCTGGACGAGCCGGGAAAGACGCGCTCCATTTCAGGGCGCATTTTGGCGGGGTCACGCCAGGGCCAAAAGGTCTGGCCGTCGGCCCAGGACAACTGGTACATGGGGTCGATTTCCATCAGCTCGACTTCGCGGGACAGGTCCCGCCCGGTGGCTGCAAAGATTTCTTCGAGAACATCCTTCATCAAGAAAAAGGTTGGCCCGGTGTCGAAAGTATACCCGTTATTCGCTATTGGGGCATTCCGGCCGCCCAGGACGGGCTGCTTTTCGTAGACAGTGACGTCCTGTCCGGCGTGGGCCAGGAGCATGGCGGCGGAGAGTCCGCCCGGGCCGGCTCCGATGATGATGATTTTTTTTGCGTTGTGCGCTCATGGGTGATTCGTCCTCCCGGTTGTCCCACCCTATCACTGCTCTGGAAGGTCGTCAAGGGCCGGCACACTCCGGGAGTGATATGACATAATTGTGGAATATGCGATGGTTGTCCCGGAGTAGCATCACCGTTTTGTAATACAATGCTGCAGGACGGCGTTGGCTTGCTGTGTGCGTTGCCATCCTTGACAATCAGGCGCTGTCATGGGCAGTATATATGGAAAGAAACGTACCTTACAAAAAAAGGAGAGACATCCCTCTATGGTCGAAATTGATGTCAACAAGGTAAAGATGGCCGGCGATTATATTCGCTACCTGGCTATCGAGTGCATTGAGCGTTCCCAGTCGGGTCACCCCGGACTGCCTCTTGGTTGTGCGGATCTTGGTGCTGTGCTCTACCGCTATATGCTGCGGTATAATCCCGAGGACGGGCACTGGCTCAATCGCGACCGTTTTATCCTCTCGGCAGGACATGGCTCGATGTTTCTCTACGGGCTGGTGCATTCTGCCGGGTACAAGCTCGGCCTTGAGGATCTTTCGGCCTTTCGTCAGTACAAGAGCCGGACGCCCGGGCATCCCGAGCACGAGCCTGAGATCGGGATTGAAACAACCACGGGCCCGCTCGGGCAGGGATTTGCCAACGCGGTCGGCGTAGCAATCGAAGGCAAGATGATGGCTGCCCGCTTCAACAGGGATGGATTTCCCCTCTTCGATTACAATGTCTATACCATCATGGGTGACGGCTGCACCATGGAGGGGGTGGCGTACGAAGCCGCCTCGGTGGCCGGGCATCTCGGGCTCGATAATCTGATTGCGATCTATGACTCCAACGATATCACGATTGACGGGAATACCTCGATCACCCTCTCGGAGGATGTTGCCAAACGCTACGAGGCGATGGGCTGGCAGGTGGCGCGCTGTGACAAGGCCAGTGATCTGCAGGATTTTTACTCAAAGATGAAGCAACTGGTGCAGGCCAAGGGAAAGCCCAAGCTTCTTGTGGTGCGCACGACCATCGGAGAGGGTCTCGACAAAATGAAGGGCTCGCACAAGATCCATGGTTCGCCTGCCGGACTTGACGAGATCGTGTACTTTCTCCAGCATTCCACAATGCGTCCAGTTGCCGAACTGGCCTATGGTGCCGAGGTTGTTGACGACCCGGCCAGGCTCAAGGATGCCGAGGCCAAGCGCATTGCCGCCAAGGAGCCGCCCTTTGCCCATCCCGATGCGACCATGTTTGTCCGTGAGGCCTGGCAGTGGAACGGCGAGATCTACACAAAATGGAAAAAGATGCTTGAGGAGTACAAGGGCAAATTTCCTGCGGACTATGAGCGCCTGATGAAGCTCACTTCAAGCGCGGTTCCGGCAAGCCTGAAGGAAAAACTCCTGGCGTATAAGGAGTCCAAGCCTGATGCGACACGCAATATTTCGGGGAATGTGCTGGCGCTCTGTTGCGAGGAGATGCCCCAGATTGTCGGTGGTTCGGCTGACCTTGTCGGCTCGACCAAGGCCACTGTCAAGGGTTCGCAGTACATCAACCGGGATGACTTCAGGGGACGCAATATTGCTTTCGGGATTCGTGAGCATGGCATGGGGTCAATCGGAAACGGTCTGGCGCTAAACGGGGTTTTGATGCCCTTTACCTCGACCTTTTTTACCTTCCTTGACTACATGAAGCCGGCGGTACGTCTGGCTGCCCTGATGAAGATCAAGCACCTCTTTGTCTTTACCCATGATTCCATCTATGTCGGCGAAGACGGTCCAACCCACCAGCCGATTGAGCATCTAAACAGCCTGCGGCTTGTCCCCGACCTGGTGACCTTCAGGCCGGCCAACGATTTTGAGACGGCCTTTGCCTATCTCTACTTCCTTGAATGCAAGGGGCCGGTTGTCATCCTTGGATCACGGCAAAACATGCCTGCTTCGGCCTACGAGGTGACCGCTGACCGGGCCGGGTTGTACGCCGAGTTCAAAAAGGGCGGGTATGTGGCCTGGAGCAACGGGGATGCTCCCGACGTCATCCTGGCCGGGACCGGATCTGAGGCGGGTTTGGCCATCGATGCTGCCAAAAAGCTGGCAGCCGAGGGTAAAAAGGTCAGGGCTGTCTCCATCAGCTCGCTTGAACTGCTTGAGGCCAACCAGGATCAGAAGAAAAAGCTCCTGGGCGATGGCAAGACGCCGCTTGTCATGGTCGAAGCAGCTTCGCACCGCGGCATGTCCGCGTTTTATGGTTCAAACGTTACCCTGATCGATATCCGCGAATTCGGGCTTTCGGCTCCTGCGGAGAAAGTGGCCGAACATTTCGGGTTTACCGCCGACAAGGTTGCGTCCAGGGTCAAGGTGGCCCTCAAGTAGGCCGAGGCTGTTCATCACAACACAGCAGTCCAGACAAACCGGCAGGGGAACCTGCCGGTTTGTTGTATCAAGGCATCCGGTGC
>JAKPMW010000151.1 GCA_029548715.1 Spirochaetota bacterium
GCGGATGCCTACTCCCCCCGGGGCAGTCTGGCCGTCCTCTACGGAAACCTGGCTCCGGAAGGCGCTATCGTCAAACGCTCGGCCGTTGCCCCGGCGATGCAGAAATTTTCCGGCCGGGCCCGCATTTTTGAATCACAGGAGGCGGCCTGCGACGGGATCCTGAAGGAAGGGAACATCCAGCCCGGTGACATCGTTATCATCCGCTACGAAGGTCCCAAGGGCGGGCCTGGGATGCAGGAGATGCTCTCTCCCACGGCCAACGTGATGGGGATGGGACTGGGCGAGTCGGTGGCGTTGTTGACCGACGGACGGTTTTCGGGCGGGACCCGCGGGGCCTGCATCGGGCATTGTTCGCCCGAGGCAGCGGCGGGCGGACCGATCGCCCTGGTCGAAGAGGGCGATACCATCAGCTACGACCTTGAGGCCTGTACCCTGACGCTCGAGGTGGATGAGGCCACCCTTGCCGCCCGTCGCGCCGCCTGGAAACCGCGCCAGCCCGCCGTGACCGATGGCTGGCTGGGACGCTATGCGCGCTATGTGACCTCCGGTTCCGAGGGGGCCGTGCTGCGCTGAGCGTGGTTTCTTGTAACACTCCCGGAGTCCCATTACAAAAACGTCATGCGACTCCGGGAGTATTGCCCGATTTCCGGCGACACAAAAGGGGCTGCCAGCGCTGGCAGCCCCTTTTGTATTCAATCAGTGTATCGACAGGTGTCAGTTTCCACCCTCTGCGCCACTCATCGCGGCCCCCATCTGGGCAACGAGGATATTCAGGAGCGAGACGGGCATTGTGGCCGTGATGGCAAGGGCTGCTCCCTCGGCCTGGATGGTGACAGAATTCCATGTCTGGCGGACCTGCTGCCCGACCATGGGAGGCATCTGGGCTGCGTACATGTTCATCATGGCGTCGAACTGCTGCTGGTAGCCAGCCTTCATCAGGCGGATGGTGTTGGCGGCCGCAGCAACTGAATCAGCCGACGAGAGGGCAGCCAGCTTGATGACCAGGTCCTGCCCTGCGTGGTCGAGGCCAAAGGCGGCACCCTTGAAACTGTCGACAAACGGAGTCAGCTCACGGGCCTGGGCAAGGTCCCGTTTGAGTTTGCGCAGATCCCGCTCTGTGGGGACGTAGGCCAGGGTCAAAAGGCCGCTGCTTTTGGAAGCGAGTTCGCTGAAAGCTGACGCTCGTCCGCTGGAGGCCAGGGTCTGCCCGCTTTTTTTTGCGTCGATAACGGCCTTGACGCCACTGAGATTGCCGAGGACGACCCACCCGTCGATTTTTGCAGCGACACTGGCGTCCCCATCCCCGAATTTGTAGATGCCTGTTCCGTTATGGACGGACTGTGTCCCTCTGCTGAAGACGCTGTCAGGAAGGTTGCGGACAAAGGCGGCTGCGGCCGGATCTTTTGATCCGTGAGCGATGGCAAACCAAGGCAGGACGCCAAGGCTGGCAAATTCAAAACCGGCCTGGGCCTCGGCCTGACGGATGTCATTGTAGAAATTTGCAAATACGGGCAGGGCAAGGACTTTGGGAACATTGATGGTTCCTACGATGGTTGCCCTGGCCGGGATCAGGTTGGCCGGGACGGAGGCGAAGGCCGGAATGGCCGAAGCAAAGAGGACAAGGATGCTGCAGAGACTGATGACAGACAACGAACGTTTCATGGGATGATCTCCTGTGATGGTGCTTACGGGGTAACTCCTCTGGACACCGTGCATGTTGAAGTGTTTCCGGCTTTTGTCATCCGGGGACCAGTCTTCTCCGGAGTGCAGTTTGAAAAAAGAGGCTGCCCGGTCTGGACAGCCTCGCAAGACAATATACAATCACGATCGGGTTACTCGACCATGCTTCCGGCCATACCGGCAAACATCCCGGCAAACTTTGAAACGATGGCGTCAACCAGGATTTCGGGAACGTCAATGTCGAGATTGAGGAAATCGCCGCTGGCCTTGGCCTTGAAGGAATCAAAGGCTTTTTTTGCGGCGCCGGCGGCTTCCTTGCCCAGCATCATGCTGTACATGTCAATCTGCCCTTTGAATCCTTCTTTCATCTGCGAGATGTAGTCGGCAGCTTTTTTGGCGGCGTCACCGGTTGAGGCGGCAGCGGCGCGGACCTCGAAATTCTTTGAGGCATAGCCGAGACCAAAGGCCAGACCCTTGAAATTTTTGACGAAATCAGCCATCTGGCCCGCACCTTTGCTGCTCGAATCAATATCCTTCTTCATCGTGGCGTCCGGGACAAAGGCGAAGGCGACAAGTCCGCTGGTTTTTCCGAGCAGGCTCGAGAATTCCTTGTCACGTCCGCTTGATGCCAGATTCTTTCCTTTGGAGGCATCAGCCGATGCCTTGACGGCCTTGACCGTTCCAAAGACAACGTACCCGGCGATTTCAGCCGCGACTGAGTCCTGGTCACCCAGGGTGTAGAGCTTGATACCCTGGTAGGTTTCGTTTTTTCCACCCAGCTTTTCAATGACACTGATGGGGATGCCCTTGGTAAAGAAGGCGGCGTCGGTATTGTTTTTGCCGGCGACAGTTGCCCAGAAGGTCATCACACCCAGATCCTGGGCCTTGATTCCGAGCTGCTTTTCAAACTCAGCGGTCTCTTTGGACATTTTTTTGGCAAAATCCAGCTTGAGCAGGCCGGGCACATCGGCTGTGCCGACGATGCTGGCGCCTTCAGGGATGATCGAACCGGCCAGATTGACAGCGGCCGCGCTGTCACCCGAGCTTTTTGAGCCGCAGGCGCCGAGCAGCAGGGCTGCAAGGACAAGCAGTACTGCGATTTTCTTCATGTGTGCTTCCTCCAGTGTTATGAATGGTGCAAGACCAGACAAACATAGTCTCCCGCTTCTCCCGTGACAAGTCACACTCACCCGGTCATCTGCTGGTGGAGGGATGTGGAGCAGGCTCAGGGTATGCGTATATTATTGTACGGTGGTTACTCTGTCCTGATGGAGGAAGCTGTGTCGGAAACCCGCTACGCCTTTTTCGACATGGACCACACCCTTACCCGGGTGGATACGGGCCTGCGGTTTTTACGCTGGTGGTGTCGCAGGCATCCGCTTTCCGCCTGGCGTCTCCTTGCTGCGCCCATTCCCCTTCTGCTTTGGAAGCTGCATCTTATCCGCCTGCGCAGGGTCAAGGAGTTCCTGTTTTCTGTCCTGCGCGGGAGGAGCACGGAGGTCGTTGACAATGCTGCCCGGGAATTCGTCAGGCAATCATTTGTCAGCCTGGCCAAGCCGGAAGCACTCGTGATGATAGCAGCCCTTGCCGGGACGCATACACTGGTCCTGGCATCTGCATCGCCGGATTTTTACGTGCAGCATTTTGCCGCTGCGTTTGGATTTGAGCATTGGGTGGCCACGCGGTATGAGGTGCGGGGTGGCAGGTATACCGGCCGGATGGTCGGGGAGGATTGCCGGGATGAGGAAAAGGTGCGCAGGATTGGCGAGATTCTTCCCCTAAATGACTACGATCTGGCTGAATCAATAGCGTTCAGCGACAACGTGGTGGCGGACGGGCCCATGCTGGCCCTGGCCGGGCAGCAGTTTCGTGTCCATCCACGGACCTGGCAGTTTGTCCCCTGGGGAGGGATCCGTCCCCGCCGCGCCGGACCCGCATTTGACTGAACAGGCCGGTTTTCGCGGGGCTCGCACTGTTCACAAAAAATGGGTATTTTAGCAATATCGGGATACCCGTATATGGAGGAACCAACCATGTTCTTTGATCCACTCTATCTCATCATGACGGCACCTGTGCTGCTGCTTTCGCTCTGGGCCTCATGGCGGGTCAAGAGCAATTTTGAAAAATATTCCCGTGTGCGCTCGTACAGCGGGATTACCGGGGCCGAGGCAGCGCGGCGCATCCTGCAGGCCAACGGCCTGGGGCATGTGGCGGTCGAAGAGACCCAGGGCTGGTTGTCGGATCATTATTCGCCGTCCGAGCGCGTCCTCAGACTCTCGGCTGATGTCTTCAATTCGGACTCGGTGGCCG
>JAKPMW010000467.1 GCA_029548715.1 Spirochaetota bacterium
AAGAACGCCTCAGGCTCTCCTTCACCTTCCAGGCCAAGTACATCGGGATGTCTCCCTGGAAGGCGCCCGGCCTTTACTCGATCATTTCGTATATCGAGCACGGTGCCGGCATCTGGCATGTCAGGGGCGGCCTGTGGAAACTCTCCGAGGCCATGGCCCGGGCGGCCCGCGAAGACGGTGCTGTCATCCATACATCCACCCCGGTCAGGCGCGTGATCGTCGAAAACGGAAAGGCCAGCGGCGTCGAACTCGAGGATGGCCGACGCGAGCTGGCAGACGAAGTCATCATCAACGCTGACTTTGCCCAGGCCATGACCCGCCTGGTCGACGAGAAGGCCCGCAAAAAATACAGCGATGCGCGCCTTGCCAAAAAAGCCTACTCCTGTTCCACCTTCATGCTCTACCTCGGACTTGACACCCTCTACACACATACCGGACATCACAATATCTTTTTTTCGGGCGACTACCGCAACAACGTCGCCGAAATCAGCGAGACCCACCAGCTTTCGCTCGATCCATCATTCTATGTGCAAAACCCGTCGCTCCTTGACAACAGCATGGCCCCCGCGGGGCATTCGGCCCTGTACGTCCTGGTCCCGCTCACCAACCTCAAGGCAAACATTGACTGGGAACAGACGAAGGCCCAATACCGCGAACGCATACTCGACCTTTTGGAAAAGCGGGCCGGCTTTGCGGACATCCGCTCGCATATCCGCTTCGAACACATGATCACTCCTGCCGACTGGGAAGAGCAACACGACGTGTATCTCGGTGCCACCTTCAACCTCGGACACAACCTCGGACAGATGCTCATCTTCCGGCCGCACAACGAGTTCGAGTGCGTCAAACACTGCTGGCTTGTCGGTGGAGGGACGCACCCCGGAAGCGGCCTGCCCACGATCTACGAGTCAGGGCGGATCACCGCCTCGCTGATCATGAAAGGGCTGCGCTGACCCGACGGACAGCCGCCCCTACGGTGCTCATATTGCGTTTTTGTAATGGCACTCCCCCTTCGGGGAGAGTACTGCCTCTGTACCTGTCATGAATCCCGGTATACAATACTGCTTCAGCCGGTGCTGCTTCGCAGCATGCGGGCAAACAACCCCTGCGGAGGCCAGCATGAAACAGATCGTCGTCATCGGAGCGGGACTGGGCGGGATCTCGGCCGCCGCACACCTGGCTTCGGCCGGACACCGCGTGACCATCCTCGACAAAAACGCACACATCGGCGGCAAGCTCAACGAACTCAAAAAGGATGGTTTTACCTTTGACCTCGGCCCGTCCATCCTGACCCTGCTCGACCGCTTCGAAGCCGTCTTTGCGGCCTCCGGCCGACGGATGAGCGACTACATCCCCGTCCAACGGCTCGACCCGCAGTGGCGCTCGTTTTTCGAGGATGGCCAAGTCATCAGCCTGTACGAAGACCCGGCACGGATGACCGGCGAGCTGGCGCGCTTCGGCTGCGACGAATCACAATACCGCAAATTCCTCGCGCACTGCGAAAAACTGTATTCCATAATATCACTTGGCTATTTCGACAAAGGATTCGACACACTGGGTGATTTTTTGCGCGGCTATTCACCCGCCAACTGGTTTCGCCTGCGTTTTTGGCAGACCATGGACCACGACGTGCGCCGCTACTTTGGCGACCAGCACCTCATCGACATGTTCGACTTTTTCATCAAGTACGTCGGGTCATCAGCCTACCGCGCACCGGCCTTCATGAACATGATGTCCTCCATCCAGGTCGGGCGCGGGCTCTGGTACGTCCCCGGCGGGATGTACGGGATTGCGCGCGGGCTCGAACGACTCCTGAGCGAACTCGGCGTGACCATCCTCAAAAATACCGAGGCTGTCGCGATCGAAAGCACTGCCCTCAGGGGAAAGCGATTTTTGGTGAACGGCGTGCGGCTTTCAGACGGCCGCATCCTGCCCGCAGACATTGCTGTTTCGAATATGGAAATTATTCCAGCGCACAAAACGCTCCTGTCAGCGCCTGAGGCTGTTCAACAAAAACTGGAAAAATTCGAGCCAGCCTGTTCGGGCCTTGTCATCGAACTCGGTGTTGAAGGGCAGTATCCGCAGCTCGCCCATCACAACTTTTTCTTTTCGGGCGACCAGCGCGAGCACTTTGCATCAGTCTTCGAAAAAAAGGTCTTGCCGCATGACCCGACTGTCTATCTCGTGGCAGCATCGCGCAGCGACACGAGCGTCGCGCCCGCCGGCTGCGAAACGATCAAGATCCTGCCCCATATCCCGCACATAGTCGACACGAACCCGCCCACGGCCGGCGACTATGCCGCCCTGCGTGAGCGCGTCCTCGAAAAACTGGAGCGCATGGGGCTGACGGATCTGCGAAAACGCATTATTGTGGAACACTTTTGGACACCGGTTGACATCGAGCGCATGTACCGTTCAAACCGCGGCGCGATCTACGGCGTCGTGACCGACAAAAAGAAGAA
>JAKPMW010000213.1 GCA_029548715.1 Spirochaetota bacterium
CCGGATCCGGGCCGTATCTGCCAGGGCCCGCATGGGAGGGCCGCCCGAATGGAGTGACGGACGGATCTGGTTTCCGGCTGTCGGGACCAGTGCCGGGTTTGTCGCCTGCCGGATGGTCCAGCCGGGGCGCTTTGTTGTTGAGCAGGCTGTCATCCGGCCGGGGAGCCAGGGGGTTGAACGGGTGGTTGCCCGTGCTGCCCTGATCCTGCAGCAGCAGGGTGTGCTGCACGAATTTCCCGGGGAGAGTCTTTTTGTCCGCAGGCTGGTTTTCGGGATTGTCCGTGACCTTGCCGGGAGGCTGCCGTGATCCGGGGACGATTGACGATTGCGGGGCTGGTGCTTGTCTCGGCCATGACGGGCTGGGCTGTCAGCGGTGCCGCGCCAGTCAGGGAAGGCCGTACCGTCTGGTGGGCGCCCGCGTTTGAATACGACCACAAGCAGATGGAGGTCCAGCTTTCGGGCAAGGATGGCCGGCAGGCCTGGATTGACCAGGGCGGGGCCCGGATCCAGGCGGAAAGAATTTTCTGGAACAGGCGTACCCGGATCGGGCGCTGCTATGAAAATGTGACCATCCTTGATGTCACCAACGAGACGGTCATTACCGGGGGTGAGGCCTGGCATTACTCGGACGAGTCCCACTCGGTGGTGCGGGTCAATCCGAAGATGCACATGAAAAAGGACGACATCACTGTTTTTGCGGACGAGATGCACCGTTTCGGAAAGGATGCGCTGGCCGAAGCGAGGGGGAATGTGCGTATCGAGACCAGGGACGGAACCGCCTGGGGCGACAAGGCGGTGTACCACCAGAAGCGGGGCGAGCTGATCCTGTCCGGTGATCCCTGGCTCGAGCAGAAGACCAATACCCACAGGGCCAACGAGATCATTTTTTTCCGCAACGACAACAAGGTCGTCCTGCGGGGACAGGCAAAGCTGATGCAGGGTCGGGATCATGTCCGGGCGGGGTATATCGAAATCATCGATCTGGACGGAACCAACAGCAGGGCGACCAACCACCGGACGGAGCCAAAGAGCGGGAGTTCTTCCACCAACAGGAAAAACAGGCTGGCGTTTTTTCGGGACGATGTGCGGATTTTCCGCTATACCAAAAAAAACGAGCTCGAGAGCGTGACTGTCGGCGAGGAAGGCGAATTTTACGAGCGGCGGGGCTATGTGCGCCTGACCGGAAGCCCCCGGCTGGTCATGGTCAGTGACAATACCATTACCAGCGGTGCCGTCATGGAGCAGTACCGGGATGAGGATCTGGCCATCATCAAGGGAAATGCCTGTATCCTGCGCGGGTACCGGACCGTCAATGCCCAGTTGATCCGCTACGACACAAAGTCAAAGATGGCTGAACTGGCCGGAAACCCCGTCATCACCGAGTATGGGGACAGTTATCGTGCCGATTATGTGACCTACGATACCTCCAGGGATATCATCTCCTGGCGGGGTTCGACGATGGCTGTAGTGGGGACGGCAGCGCAGGCCAAGAAGGAATCCGATTGGTCATCAAAAAACAATGCGGCTGTCTTCTCTCTTTCAGGCAATGCCAACGGGGCCAATGTGATCAGGGTTGTGGGCGATGTCTGGCTTTCGACAAGCGGAAGGCC
>JAKPMW010000249.1 GCA_029548715.1 Spirochaetota bacterium
ATACTACCGCACTTTCAATCTGACCTGCAACGGTTTTCCGGCACACGTGGCAAAAACACGGACGGTTTCGGAACAGCATCTACTCGGCGTACTTGTCCCGGATGGCGCGGATGACATCGTAAATCGAAAGGAAGGCCTCAACCACGTCCGGGTCAAACTGGGTCCCGGCCTGCTGCTTGAGATACGCCAACACCTCTTCCTCGTCCCATGCGTCCTTGTATACCCGTTTTGAAATCAGGGCATCATAGACATCAGCCAGCGCCACGATCCGGCCACTGATAGGAATATCCTCCCCGGCAAGCCCGTTGCTCATGACATGATTTTCGCTCCAGACATCCTCAATATTCCCCGGATACCCCTTCCCGTCCCACCGCTCATGATGGGTCAGCGCCACCTCGGCCGCGAGAGCATCCCAATCGGATGCCGCTTCGTCAAAGAGACGGGCGCCGCTTAATGTATGCGTCTTCATGACTGCATACTCCGGGTCAGTCAGCTTGCCGGGCTTTTTGAGGATCGTGTCTGAAATGGCAACCTTGCCGACGTCATGCAGCATGGCCGAGATGCGCAGGGTGTCCTTGACCTTTTTGATGACTGTCCGCTCGATTCCCTTGTTTTGCGCCCATTTTTCATAAATCTCGATGGCATAGGCACTGACCCGGTTGACATGGTTTCCGGTTTCCTTCGGGTCACGCAGCTCAGCCATCCGTATCATCCGCAGGATGATTTCGCGCGTCATCTTGGCCCGCTCGATGGCCACGGAAGCGTTGTTGGCAAAAAAGTTGACATACATCATGTCATTTTTGGAAAAGGCCTTGATCACGCCGTTTTTGTTGCGTGAATTGATGATCTGCATCACACCGATGATGGCCTGCCGGCTGGTCACCAGGGGCACCGTCAGGATGGACTTGGTCCGGTAATTCGACTTCTCGTCAAAACTCCGGTTAAACCGGTAGGGGACATCCTCTTCCAGTTCGTACACATCGCTGATCAGAAGCGGCTTTCCGGTTTGTGCCACGTACCCCGAGATGGACTTGTCACTGATCTCGATGGACTGGGTCGAATAGATATGCTTGTTGGCAGCAGGATCACGGGAAGCCAGGGTATCATTCTGGACATAACTGAACTGGAGCCGGTCACCCTCACGGAGGTAAATCGATCCGGCATCCGCGTTGGTAAATTGACGGGCCTCGTACAGGATCTTGTCGAGCAGTGCATCAATATCCTTGACGTGGTTGAGATCCTCAGTGATCTTGAGCAGATCACTGAGGCGTTTGCGATAGTTCCGGAACATCCCTTCAGGCATGATGTACGCACCTTTACTGATCTCTTCCCGTTATTATCGTCAGAAGTCCGGGCAAAATCGAGACAATCTACAAGCTGCGGTCTTGCCCGGGCACGAGCAGGCCCTACCCCCTGGCTGCCCGCCGGCGGATATGCACCAGACCCGAAATACCAACAACAATCATAATCAGGCAGAGCAGGTGGGCAACATTGAGCGCATCAAGACTGAGTGTCTTGTACCCGTATTCACCATAGTCCTTGAAAAACTCGATCACAAACCGGAATGACCCGTAGGCGATCAGGAAAGCGGACGTCAATACCCCGGTGCGGGGCCTGAACGAATGGATGAAGTAGAGAATCCCGAACGAAAGGGCGTTTTTGAACGACTCATAGATCTGGGTAGGATGGCGATACCCTTCGGCTCCATGAAAACTGACACCCCATGCTGCATCGGTTACCCCGCCGTACAGCTCGCCATTGATGAAATTCGCCAGCCGGCCAAAGGCCAGCATCGCCAGGGCCGGCAGAACCAGCATATCGGTGAGGGTAAAAAACGTGGGTCGCCCCTGCTTTCTGGAAAAGAGCCAGGTCACAAAGAGGACCCCGGCCAGACCGCCGTGGAACGAAAGCCCGCCCTTCCAGACCTGGAGAATCTCAAGAGGATTGGAAAGATAGTGACCAGGATTATAAATCAGGACCTCAAACAGCCGGGCACCAACCACCACACCCGCAATCAGGAGCAGCACAAACCGCTCAAGAGCATCCTCACCCAGGGCGAGTGTCTTGTTGCGCGCAGCCCGTCTGAGCAGGTAAAACACAAGAAGAAATCCCACCATATAGACCAGGCCGTAGTAGCGGATGTTCAGCGGCCCGAGAGAGAGAAGTACCGGGCTGATGTCATGAACAAACGGGCCGTTTGCTGCCGCGATCAGGGCAACGAGTGCCGCGATAGCCAGCGTTCCAGCCAGGGGAAGCAAGGCCAACCAGTGTTTCCGTTCCATAAGCGTGCTGCGCTCCTCACGTCGTAAGGGATATCCCGGTCAATAACCTTGACCCTCGTAAAACTAACCAAAATCTTCAGTCGTTACCTCGCCGAATTCGGGGGGAGAGAAAATTTTTGTCGCTTGCACACAGGCATGCAAGGGTCTATCATGTTCGTCATCACAGGTATCACAAAGAGACGGGGGATATCATGAATACATACCGGATTGTCTTCATCTGCACGCTGCTTGCCGCCTGCTTCTGGGCTGGAGGCTGTTCACAAAAAACCACGCCCGGCGAAGAACCCGCCTCGCGTATCGGATACACTGAGCTGACAAACCTCCAGGCCTCCGGCAAACAGGTCGTTCTTCTCGATATCCGCCGGGATGACGAAGTCGCGAGAGGGATGATCCCTGGGGCGAAGCACATCCCGCTGGCCGAACTCAAGCTGCGAATCCATGAAGTCCCGACCAACGCCGTTGTGGTCATCTACTGTGCCAGCGGCAAACGTGTTCCTAAGGCGGTCCCGATCCTGAAAGCAGCAGGTCACACTGCACTGTACGACTTCATCTCCGTGACAAACTGGCGGGGAACACTTGCAAGGCCCCGCTGACAGGCTGGATATCGTCTCAACCCTGTATGCCGATGTTCCCGTTTTGATGAAGGACCTCCCTGGCGATGCCACGGTCTGGTGTGCCGGAAGACGAAAGCCGGATCTGATCCGTGCCATTCGTGAACACAGGCCGGGCATCAGGCCGGTCCTGATCGGCAAGGACCGGGATGAACTGTTTCTCGAGCGGGACGTCCTCCAGGACATCCCAAGCATGGGCTTTCTCCGGGCCCTGGATCAACCCGGCTGGACAACCGGCCTGCCCTATCCTGTGCATGCGGCCAGCCTGGCCTTTCGTTTTTCAGCCTTGCACGATGCTGCACGAATCCACTGCATCGGCGAGCTGGCCGAAAAAATGTCCCGGGGCGGGATTCTGATCTGGTCCGATTTTTTTTTGCCGCAAACCCTCGAACTGCAGGCCCTCTACCTCGCAGAATATGCACGCCTGAGCGGGGAAGACAGCGCGGACACAGGAGAATTTGAACAGAGTTTCCTCACGCATCACCCCAATCCGGTACTGCTGGAGACAGCCATCAGCGAAGTCTATGCCGGCGGGTTTGCCAATGCAGAAATTGTCTCCAAACGGCTCGGTGTCGCTGTCCTCATGGCGCGAAAATAGGCCGGACTGCAGCGCCCTCCGGACAAGCCGGCCAAGAGTCGCATACCCAATCAGATGTGGCAATACTCAATGAAACGTTGCGCAGCCACCTGCGTTCCATCGGTCGACATCGGCGCCCTGTGTTCAGCATGCCTTGCATCCCGGGCCCGAACAGCGGCCTCCAGCGCCCCGGCCCATTCACCCCGCTCGAAAGCCTCCATGGAGAGCGCCATCCCGCCAAGAGAGTGCCGGATCAGCGCTTCAAGCCAGGGCACCTCGGGAAAATCCCCTCTCTCGGTATAGACGATCGGGGTATCGCAGGCAATGGCATCCGTGACAATCCCGTATCCCGGCTTGGTCACCACAATGTCCGAGGCAGCAACAAGCGAAGGAAAGTCGGGGTTGCCCGCCGGCACCTGAATTCCGTTGTGCAGTTGCAGATCCATAGGTGCCGGCAGGAGAAAAAGCGTATCCCGCATGGCCTCAAGCCGGTGTCTGGCGTCGCTGTTCAGGACAAGTCCACTGAAGGCAACGAGCACAACACGCAGGCCGTCCGGGATCCCGAATCGTGTCCGGACCTGGGCCCGGCTCATCTGCGGATGGCGACAGGCAAGCGGGATCTCCTCCTGACAGGGAAAAGCGTCCGCAGGGGGACTGAATGGCAACCTGAGGTAGAGACCAGCACGCCGGTAACATGCGGCGGCCAGCTCCGCCGCATGGGCAAACACCGGATTGCAATCACGGTAGTACCCGTAGACCCAATCCCAGGAAAAATTCCCCATTCCCACCGAGGGCAGCCCCTCACGAAATGCCGCCTCGAACGGAAGAAATGGAAGATCACACCAGACTGCAGAGATATGCTCACGCACAAGAAAATCCCGTTCCCGCTCAATCAGGCTTCCTGCATCACTGATCAGGGAATCAAGCCGCTCGGCCGTCTCCTCAAGGGAGAAATATCGGGGATCCTTTTGCACAAGACCAAAATCAAGAGCCACACTGCGCAGATGAACCGAGGGTCTCTCCCTGCAGAGCCGCTCAAACAGGAATCCCGGCGCGGCTGTCACCACAAAAATCCTGGCATCCGGCCGCAGCCGCGCCATCTCGTCAATGACTGCCGCAGAACGAACTGCATGCCCATAGCCATGGGAAGAGAGATAGCAGGCAATATTTGGCATACAGGATCAGCGTCCGCCGGCAGGGGTTGCCGTCTGTTGCATCGTCTCGGCATACATCCTGAGCATGACTATCCCGTGGCGGAGTTCGTTTTCCATATTCTGCAACTGGGGCACCTTATTGGAAGACCTTCCGGGAAGCAGCACAAACGCACTCACCACCTGCTGGAGCATTTTCATGTCTTCCCGTAAAACCTTGAGTTCATTAGCGGCCTTTTTCTGCATGGCAGCCTCGAACTCACCTCGCCATCTCCCCATGATCCGCTCGTACACCTTTTCGAATGCATCAAAATCAGCAAAGTCTGCATCGGCCAGCGAGTATTTGCCAAAAAAGTCCTTGGTGTACTCGGGATTGTCCCTGTGCGACATCTCGACAAGCTGCTTGAGCTGCTCGATCCGGGTAATATTTTCAAGATTGCGATAATACAATTCCTGTGCCATCTCGTGGCCTGGTCGCTTGTACACAATGTACGAGGTTGTGACAGCCGTAAACTGCTTCATCGCAGCCTCGACTTCACCATATTTCGCTGTCTCACCCTTCATGATAAATCTGATGAGCGACAGGCGCCAGGCATCACTCTCATTCGTATACCTGAGCCCGACAGCCCTGGCATTGGTCTCTGAAACGGAAGAAGGAACCGCCTGCGCCCACAGGCCGGCAGAAACGAGCATCAAACACAATACAGTCATCACGCGGAACATCGCCACACCTCCATGTATACAGTCATCCCGCCAGTCGCCATCCATGGCTCTGGCACGCAAGAAACGACCTCTCTTCATATCGACCAAAGAGGGGAAGAATTCAAATTTCTTTTGAGGGGGCATTGCCGGATGACGATACACATACAGGGAGATACCAAGGAGGATTGCTCATGCCCGCCCGGTCTGAAGAAAATCAAAAGAGTGCCGGAAGCGGCTCGTGGATCAACCTCCCCGTCCGGCTTTTTCTTACCGACCTCGGGGAACACGCCATGCAGGACAAATCCCGGATAACCATCGTCCCCGATGCTGCAGGCAACGAGATTCCGGCCATCAGTGGCGAACGGCTTCTGGCCAGCACACTCAAGTCATTTATCATCAACAGCCGCGTCAACCAGATCGAGCTGACACGGGCAGAGCTGGTCTCAAAGCGGCATGAAATAACCGACATCACAAAGCTCATCGTCTATTCCCTGCTCTACCGCCTCTTTCCTGTCAATCTTGCCGAGCTCCTGGACAGTCGGGGAATTCACATCATGGCGGAAGATCCCGCAACGGATCGAATCTGGATTGAAAGGGAGCGGGATCAGCAGCGTGCCCTGCGACT
>JAKPMW010000270.1 GCA_029548715.1 Spirochaetota bacterium
CATGACCGGCGGCGGCATCCCGCCCCAAACGCACCACAGGGGTGCGCAGGATCCCGGGATGGCGCAGCAGTTTTTCTTTTGGTTCCATCAGCATGCGGTCGAGCCGGTTGTCACACCACTCGGGACTGCTCTCGTCCAGCAGGCGATCCCAGGGAATGGCCCGGGCAATGGCATCGATCTCGCCCGGCGAGACCGGCTTGACGGCCAGGTCAACAAAATGGACCGGGATACGCCGGTCACTGAAAAAGCGCAGGGCCTTTTGTGTGTCACGGCATTTTTTGCGACCAAAGATCTGGACTGGCATGGCTGGACCTCGGAAAATTTTAAGGCAAGGCTGGAAGACCCTTACCCAAAAAGTATAGCTCTCCCTGCTTGTGGTCGTCGAACAATCCCGTTGACCGGGCAGCGTGCCATCTCTGCGTCGCTATTCTTCACCCTCCACCCGCCATGCAGCTTCAAGCCCGGGAAACATGGGATAGTGCCGAACATTGAGTGTCATCAGGGTACATTTTTCGTGCCAAGCCGTAGCCGCAATCAGTGCATCCGGCAAGACCACACCATGGGACCGACCGTATCGCGCCACATAGAGACCGGCCTTTTTGGCAATATCTCCGGTAACAGGCAGAACAGGGAAAACACTAAATAATGAAGAAACAAGTTCCGCTTCCCGTTCCCCTTTGACGCCTGCCCAGATTTCCCCAACGGTAACAACGGAAAATGCCATTTCATCGCAGTGTCTCTCAAACAATTCCCTGGCAACAATCTTTCCCCGTAAATAGTGGATCAAAACATCGCTATCAATCAGGATTATCACGGTCTCCTGGTCCAATCGTCACGCATACGACGCAGATCGGGAAGATCATCCCGCGCACTCCAGAGCCCGCAGCAGCGCTGCATAACATCTCCGGCCACCCCATCATAACGGCCAGTGAGATATTCAGCGACCGCTGTACGGACAAGGTCACTGCGGGAGATGCCGTTTGCCTGCGCAATCGCATCCAGCCGATCCCGCTCCTCTTGGGAGAGATAAATTTGTGTCCGAACCATACGCCCTCCATATACACCATAAGTATACACCAGAATTTTCCAGCGCAATAGGTACGGCATGATCTATCCCGCCTGCGTATATTTGTCTACCTATGACACGACACCTGAAAACAAACAACGCCATCCGCAATATCGCCATCATCGCCCACGTTGACCACGGGAAGACAACCCTGGTTGACGCCATGTTCCGCCAGTCCGGCACCTTCCGTGAAGGACAGGAGGTTGCCGAACGCCTGATGGACTCGATGGATCTCGAACGCGAGCGGGGCATCACCATCGCCGCCAAAAACTGCGCTGTCACTTGGCGCAACACCAAGATCAACATCATCGACACGCCCGGACACGCGGACTTCGGGGGCGAGGTCGAACGCGCCCTTTCAATGGCCAACGGAGCGATCCTGCTGGTTGATGCCTCCGAGGGACCGCTCCCCCAGACCCGCTTTGTCCTTTCCAAGGCCCTGGCCGCCAAGCTGGCAATCATTGTTGTCATCAACAAGATTGACCGCCCGGACGCACGCACGCAAGAGGTCGTCAACGAGGTCTACGACCTCCTGATCGACCTGGACGCCACCGAGGAACAACTGGAGTTTCCCCTCCTGTATGCCATCGGGCGCGATGGTATAGCAAAGCGTTCGCTGGAGGAAGAATCGGCCAGCCTCGTCCCCCTGCTGGACACGATCATCGACGAGATTCCGGGGCCACAATACGACGAGACGGCACCCTTTCAGATGCTGGTCTCGGACTACGGCTACTCGGACTACCTGGGCCGGCTGGCTATCGGACGCATCATCAACGGCCGGGTCTCCTGCAATGACGCCCTGGTCTGTATCGGCGAGGGAGGAGTACCAAAGGCATTGCGGGTGACAAAGCTCCAGTCCTACGCCGGGGCCCAATACAGGGATGTTGACTCCGCCGAAGCGGGTGACATCATCATCCTGTCCGGCATCGAGGATGTCAAGATCGGCGATACAATCTGCAACCGCGACCAGCCCAAGGCTCTGCCTCGTATCACGGTGGACGAGCCAACCGTTTCAATCAAGATCGCCCAAAACGACTCACCCTTTGCCGGACGTGAGGGCAAATTTGTCCAGTCAAGCAAGATCCGTGAGCGCCTCTTGAAGGAGACGCTGCGCAACGTCTCGATCCAGGTCGAGGAGTGCACCGACCGGACCAGCTTTATCGTCAAGGGTCGCGGCGAATTCCAGCTCGCCATCCTGATCGAGACCATGCGTCGCGAGGGCTACGAGATCTGCGTCGGACGACCCCAGGTGATCTACAAGGACAAGGACGGAATCCAGCAGGAACCGATCGAACACCTCTCAATCGACTGCGAGGAAGCCTACCTCGGGGTTGTCATGGAAAAGCTCTCCTCCCGCAAGGGCCGGATGACCAATCTGGCCAACCACGGATCCGGCCGGGTGCGTGTCGATTTCAATGTCCCCTCCCGCGCCCTGATCGGATACCGGGACGAATTTTTGACCGACACCAAGGGAACCGGAATCATGAATTCCTCGTTTGCCGGGTACGACGACTACCGGGGGGATTTTCCCAGCCGGCATACCGGCTCCCTCGTTTCCGACCGCCAGGGCGAGACCGTTGCCTATGCGCTCTTCCATCTTGAGCCGCGCGGGCGGATGTTTGTCACGCCCGGCATGCCGGTCTACACCGGCCTGATATTCGGTGAGCACAATCGCGAGGAAGACCTGTTTTGCAATCCCTGCAAGACAAAAAAGCTGACCAATATGAGGGCTTCCGGCAAGGATGAAAACGTGATCCTGACTCCGGTCATTCCGCTCTCGCTCGAGCAGGCCCTCCAGTTCATCCGCCATGACGAGATGGTTGAAGTCACACCAAGATCGATCCGTTTGCGCAAGGCTGTACTGAGTGCAAAATGACCCGGGACACTGCCGGGCTACCACTGTACCATATTAGCGTACACACCGTCCGGGACTGACGCTCCACCCCGGACGGTGTCGTTGTGTTGGCCTCACCCATCCCGAACTGGAGGATTCTCATGCGCCGGACGCTGTTCACCATTACAGTCCTGCTCCTGACGGCGGGCATTCTTGACGCCAGGGCCGGCTTTCCCCTCGAAGACCAGTTTTTGAAAAAACACACCTGGCAATCCCTCTTTTCGGGAAAGACCCTGATCATCATTGGGGGCGACCAGCGCAAGACCGCGGAGTACAGCAAGGCCTGGAAGGCAGGTCTTGATCCCGTGCTGGGGCAGCGGGTTCGCATCATCGGGCTGGCCAATCTGGACGGTGTCCCCTTTTTCGTTTCCAACAATTCCATCCGCGAAAGCCTGCGGGAGTCCGTCCCCGCCCTCCCTGTGCTGTGCGACTGGGACGGCAAGGCCTTTGAAGCGCTGGGCATGACGCCGGACACGATCACGGTCCTGGTCTTTCGTAAAAACGGCACCTTCGCCGGACGGGTGACCGGCCTGGTTACAGCCGCAGGAGTAACCAGGGTACAGGCCCTCGTGGAAACTGCAGAAAAATAAAAAAACCTTCTCTCCATAAAAACAGGGAACCCGGGCACGCCGTCAGACATCTATATGGTTGTACACTTGTCAAAAATCGGCCTGACGGCTATACTCAGGGGAGAGAGGCATGATCCGTATGCAACACAGACAGAATCCCGGTAAACTCGAGACGACAGTCGAAAAACTCGTCCTCAGGGTACTTGAACGCAATCCCCCCGTGATGAGGGATTCCCTGATACTGGATCGGTTCATGCGCCTTGAGACGATCATGCTCGACCAATGGGACATCGTCCAGCGACGCTCCGACTCCATCGAACATCGGTTTCATGACGCACTGCAAAAACTTGAGAAGCGCTCCGAGGACCAGTGGCAGCAGCTCAACGGGAGAATCGACTGCCTTGCCGAAACCACCGAGCGCAGGTTCACCGAACTGAAGACTGATATCGATCGCAGGTTTTCCGAACAAAAGGCCGACAGTGACACCAAATTCACGGAAATGAAGTCTGATATCGACCACAGGTTTACCGAACAAAAGGCCGACATCGGCACCAAATTCGCTGATCACAAAGCGGACAATGACCGCAGGTTCGATGCTATCGACGCCAAATTCACGGAAATGAAGTCTGATATCGACCACAGATTTACCGAGCAGAAGGCCGACATCGGCACCAAGTTCACCGTGCATAAAGCTGACAACGACACCAGTTTCGACGAGATCAAAACCGACATCAACCGCAGGTTCGATGCCACTGACCGCAGATTTACCGAGCAGCGGGAAGAAATGATTTCCCGCTTTGAATCACTCGAAAGGGCTATATATCATCAGGCATCCATGCTGCGCTGGACAACCGGCATCACATTGACTGCCATCCTGACCATGCTGACACTCTTCAAATTCGCATTCTGACCGATGTCTTGCAAACTGCCGGTTCGCAGCCTTTGACAAGCAGGCCCCATTCCGGCTACAATACCGGAATGGATACTGCCAAACCCCTTCCCTGGATCATGAAGCAGGCGCCCATGCGGCGCATGCTCTGGGCCCTTGCCCCCCTTGTGCTGGCGGCTGTCTGGCTCTATGGCTGGAAAAGCCTGGCCATGGTCACCATTGCAGCCGCCGTGGGCTGGACTGTCGAGCGACTGATGCTGCGCCAGTACCGCGAGCCGGTCACGCAGGCCGTCTTCGTCACGACCACGATCTTTGCCCTCTCCCTGCCGCCCACCATCCCCCTCTGGATGGTCGCCCTCGGGACTCTTGTTGCCGTCCTCTTCGGCAAAATGGTCTTCGGCGGGTTTGGCCGCAACGTCTTCAATCCCGCCATGGTCGGGCGCGCCTTTTTGTATGTCAGTTTTGGACAAGCCATGACGGGGGTCTGGGCCGGCCCGCTTACCGGCTTTTTGGGGAACAGCCCTCAGGCCGGTCAGGCAGCGGCGGATACAGCACACCTCTTCCCTGCAGGTTTTGGTGCATGGTCCCCGGCAGCGGATGCCATCACCTCCGCCACACCGCTTGGTTCATCCGCCCCCTCACAGATTGACCTCCTTGTCGGAACAGTTCCGGGCTCCATCGGCGAATCAAGTGCCATCCTGATCGGTCTGGCTGCCGTCTACCTGATCTGGACAAAGACCGCCAACTGGCGCATCATCAGCGCGGGCCTGGCCGGCTTTATGGCAACCTACATCCCGCTCTGGGCCGCTGAGTTCAGTACCCGTGCAGGCGTCCTGCTTCCCGATCCCCTGGCAGGGCTGACAGCCGGAGGTGTCCTCTTTGGCCTTGTCTTCATCGCAACGGACCCAGTCTCCGCAGCCACTACCAACGGCGGCCGCTGGATCTACGGGGTACTCATCGGAGCAGCCACAGTCCTGATCAGGGTCTTTTCGGTCTGGCCCGAGGGCCTGATGTTTGCGATCCTGCTGGGGAACATGTTTGCACCCATCGTTGACTGGCTGATCAAAAACCGGCGAGCACGGACAGGGCAGGGGGCTGCATCATGAAATTCGCGACAAAACGTGCCGAGCGCCTGTACACCATTCTTTTCATGTTCCTCATCTCGCTTTTCTGCATCTCCATCCTGACCGCCGTCTATCTGGCCAGCCGGGAACGCATCCGCAATAACGAAACGCTGGCCTCAAAACGCGCCCTCCTGACGGCTGCCCGCATGCCTGTCCCGGATGATCTGCGCACCCTTGACGAAATTTTCAAAAACCAGGTCAGCGAATATACAAACGTCCCAGGCTCCCGGATCTTTGCCGTCAGGCAAGGGGCATCCAGTGATCCGGCCAGCGGGCGGCGACGTATCCTGGGCTTCGTCTTTGAGGGGCGGGGAACCGGTCTCTGGGGAGAGATCCGGGCCTGGGTCGGGGTCTCTCCCGACCGCAAGCAACTGATGGCGGTCGCGATCACGGCCCACAGCGAAACACCGGGCCTCGGAGCACGGATTGATGAACCCTGGTTTGGACGGCAGTTTTCCGGAAAAGCCAGCCCCCTTGTTGCCCGACCCGAGAAAACCCGCTCTGCGATCCAGACCGAATTTGATGGGATCACCGGAGCGACGGCGACCATCGAAGGGGTACGAGGCATGCTCAACTCGATCCTCTCCAACGCGCCCGCGGCTGTCAATCTGATCATCAGGTTTGATGCGGATCTCTCAAATGCCGTCAGCATGCATGACAGCAATGCAGCAGCCCTGACCGCCCTTCAGGCAAAGGAGGCTCAGCCATGAGTGCAGCCAGACCCAAGGCAGGCCGAGTCTTTGCCGATGGACTCCTTCGCAACAATCCGGTTTTCGTGCAGGTGCTCGGAATCTGCTCGACTCTCGCTGTTACCAATGTTTTCGAAAACACGCTGGTCATGTGCATCGGGCTCGTCTTTACCACCGGACTCTCCAATTTCTCCCTCTCCCTCCTGCGCAGCATGATCCCCGGCCGGATCCGCATGATTGTCGAGACTCTCGTCATCGCAAGCTGGGTCATCGTGTTCGATATCATCATCAAGGCCACCCTGCCGGAGATTTCAAAGGCCCTTGGAGCCTATGTGGGCCTGATCATTACCAACTGCATCGTGATGGGCCGGGCAGAAGCCTTCGCCCTGGCCAACAAGCCCCTTATCTCGATGGCTGACGGGATCGCCAACGGTCTGGGCTACTCCTGGGTGCTGCTCGCCGTCGCTTTTGTGCGCGAGTTGTTGGGTTCGGGCTCGATCCTCGGGGCACGCGTCCTCGGCGAATGGTGGACAAACTGGAATATCATGGTCATGGCCCCGGGCGGCTTTTTTGTCCTGGCCATCCTGATCTGGATCGTCCGCGGCCGGATGGAACGAAACAAGGAAGGGGCACGGTAACCCATGACTGAAATCAGCGTTCTCTCCATATTCCTTGCAGCGGTCTTTACCAACAACATCCTGCTGACCAACTACCTCGGGATGTGCTCGTTTCTGGCCGTCTCATCCGAGGTCAAGGCCTCGGCGGGTCTGGGGATGGCCGTGACCTTTGTCATGGCAGTCACCAGTGTCCTGAACTGGATCGTCGAACACCATATCCTGGTTCCGCTCGATCTTGTCTATATGCGCTATATCGTCTACATCATCGTCATTGCAGCATTCGTGCAACTGGTCGAGATGATCATCGAGCGTGTCTCGGAGTCACTCTACTCGGCTTTGGGAATTTTCCTTCCCCTTATCACCGTCAACTGCGCAATTTTGGGTGCAACACTCTTTATCGCCATCCGGGAATACACGCTTCCGCAGGCCGCCGCCTATGGTGCCGGCGGTGGCCTGGGCTGGGCCCTGGCGATTGTTGCGATGGCGGGCATCCGGCAAAAAATGGCCCGGGCCCGGGTCCCACGGGGTCTCTCGGGGGCAGGCATCTCGCTTGTCATTACCGGCATCATGGCTTTGGCCTTCATTGGTTTTTCGGGCATGATCCGCATCAACTGATCTCGCAAAGGAGCGGCCATGTTTCCCCTTGAAACGTTTCTCACAAGTGTCGGCGTTGTCACCGCTATCGCCACCGGCCTGGCCCTGCTGGTGGTCCTGGCCGAAATGACCATCGGCAATTACGGCCGGATGAAAATCACCATCAACAACGGGGACAGAGTCCTCGATATCGAAGGCGGACGTCCTCTGCTCGCAACACTCAAGGAAGAGGGAATCTACATTCCCTCGGGATGCGGAGGGCGCGGCTCGTGCGGGCTGTGCACCCTCAAGGTCACCTCTGGCGGAGGTGAGTACCTGCCCACCGAACTCGCCTGGGTCAAGCCCGAATCGCAGGCCGCCGGCATCCGTCTTTCGTGCCAGCTCAAGGTCAAGCGGGACATGGCCATCGAGGTACCGGCGCATCTCTTCAATATCAGGGAATTTTTTGGCCAGGTTGAGGAAATCGAGGATCTGACACATGATATCAAACGGGTCCGGATCCGGCTGCTCGATCCAGCGTCAATCCAGTACAAGGCTGGCCAGTTCATGCAACTTGATGTCCCGGAATACGAGCTCTCG
>JAKPMW010000283.1 GCA_029548715.1 Spirochaetota bacterium
CCATACCGGCAGGCTCTGTAACCAAGGTGGTCTCACCCCTCAATGGAACCTTCTACGCCTCGGCCTCGCCTGACAGCCCGGCCTTTGTCTCGGTTGGCAGCCAGGTTTCGCCGGGAACAGTGCTGTGCATGGTTGAGGCAATGAAAATCTTCAACGAACTCAAATCCGAAACCTCCGGCAAGATTGTCAAGATCCTCGCCAAAAACGCCGAAGCAGTCAAAGAGGGTCAGGAGCTCTTCTGGATCGAGTGACGGGGCCCGACACCTCTTTGAGGACGTACAGCTCATGCGGCTCAGATACCAGATAACAACGGGACTCGTTTTCTTCTCCCTGGCAGTTTCGGCTGTCATGCTGGAGGCGGAAGCGGGTTCGTCGTTTCCCGACGTTATCCGCCAGACACAGCACGGCCGGATCAACTGGTCAAGACTGACCCTCTACTCGGAGGCCTCGCGACCCTGGCCCCGGCTCTCATCCGATGCTCTTGATCGCCGTGGTCCGGCATACACTGCCGTTCAACAGCAGGCGCTCGCGTCCCTGCATCACCTGCTCTTTACCCTCCCGGTGGATGGGACAACAACGCTCCAGGCCCTGGACAGCAGTGATGAAGGAAACCTGGCTGATATGGTTCCCGAGCGCGCCACTCCCTGGCTGCCCTTTCATGCCCGGGGAAATGTCGTCCGGCTGGGACTTGCACTCTCCCTGAGCGGACCAGAAGGTGTATTGACCCTTGTGACCAACCACTACCCGCTCTACGAACTCCCTCCCCTGCCCCGGGCCCAGGTCAGGGCAGTCTTCCACCACTCGGGAGTTGTGATTGATGCCCGACACCTGCCCTTTGTCCCGGCCCTGGGGACACGGATCTTTAATGCCAGCGGCGACCTGGTCTACGGGATCGTGCATACCGACCGGATCGTCTATGTCGAGGACAGCCACATCCTGTACCTCTCTGATCCCCGGGACCCCCGCATGCAGGCCAGAGCCGGGACACGCTTTGCCCTGATGGTGGCAAAAAACGTCCGCGGAAGCACCCGCTCTGATCTTGAGCTCTTTGACGCCGACAGCGACCGGATGCTGTCCTCGGATGTAACCCGCAATCACCTGCGCCGCTGCCGGGTTGTGGTCCTCTGCAAGGCGGCGCAGGAGTAAGTCCCGGACAGCCCTTGTTGCCAGGGGGGGGGCCGCCTTGCTCAACCCAGCTTGTCAAAGAGATCGGGAAAGTGTTCACTCATCCAGGCATGCAAGAACTGGTCAATCTGGCTGGCCTGTGTCATCTGGAGGATTTTTCCGGCGATCTGCTGCGCCTCGGCCACAGTCGTGGAGCGGATCATTTTTTTGACTCCGCGCATGTCTCCGGTATTCATGCTGAAATGCCTGAGTCCCATACCAAGCAAAAGCTGGGTATAGTGCAGGTTGCTGGCCATTTCGCCGCACATTGAGACAGGAATGCCCCGCTTTTCAGCGGCCTCAATGGTCATCCGGATGAGCTTGAGCACCGCCGGATGTGAAACCTTGTAGAGGTGTGCCACCTTCTTGTTTCCCCGGTCCACCCCGAGAGTGTACTGGGCCAGATCGTTGGTCCCGATGCTGAAGTAATCACAATGGCGGGCCAGTTCGTCAGCGATCAAAACGGCCGAAGGCAACTCGATCATGATCCCGAATTTCATCTCCTCGTTGAAGGGAATCCCCTCCTTCGACAATTCGCGCCGGGCCTGATCAAGGGCATGGCGGGTTTTCATCAGCTCTTCGACACTGGAAATCATGGGAACCATAATCGAGAGATTTCCGTGGACCGAGGCCCGATAGAGGGCCCGCAACTGGGTCTTGAAAACAGCCGGCATGCTGTGGCAAAAACGGATGGAGCGCCAGCCCAGGGAAGGATTGGCCTCGGGATACTTGCGATGTTCGTGCGACGGCTTGTCGCTTCCAAAGTCGATGGTCCGGATCACAACCGGGCGCTTGCCCATTTTTTCGAGAACCTTGCGGTAAATCTGGTACTGCTCGTCCTCACTGGCAAAATCTTCCCGCTCGACGAAGAGGAATTCGGAACGAAAGAGCCCGATTCCGTCAGCGCCATGGGTGATGGCCGCATCGATTTCATCAATCAGGCCAATATTGGCCGAAACCGTAATCCGGGCCTTGTCCTTTGTTTCAGCCGGAAGGTCGTCAATATAGCGCAGCTTGTTGATGAACTTGTCATACACGCTGCGGGCTGTCTGGTACTCCTTGATGATCTGCTCACTCGGATTGACGATAATCCTGCAGTGGTTGGCATCCACAACCAGAACATCACCGGCCCTGATCTCCTTTGTAATGTCACTGGCGCTGACGATCGTGGGAATTTCGAGGGCACGGGCCAGGATGGCCGAATGCGAAGTCTTTCCGCCCAGCTCGGTGACAATCCCCTTGACCTTTTTTTTGTCCATGGCAGCAGTCTGGGAGGGGGAGAGGGTATTGGCTACGACGATTGTGTCCTCGGAGAGATTGCGCAGATTGGTTTCGGTGCGCCCGAGCAGGGTAAGCATGACATGGGTCCGGATATGCCTGAGATCGTCCGCCCGCTCGCGAAAATACCGGTCGTTTGTCGAGGCCAGTTTGTCAATATATCCGTCAATAACCTCGGCGAAAATGACCTCGATGTTTTTAAGCCGCTTTTCGATCAGGGTCCGGATATCCCGGTGCAGGGCCGGGTCAGAAAGCATTTTCAGCATGGGATCAAGGAGGTCGACCGCTTTTCCGAAATGCTCGGACAGTTCCTGCTGCCGGGCGATCAATTCCTGGCGGGCGCGCTCAATGGCCGCATTGAGCCGGTTGAGTTCGTCCTCAACCTGGCTGCGCATGATCGTGTATTCGGGTGTGTACAGGATATTGTCGGACAGGATGACCGCTACGCCTATGGCAATGCCAGGCGCGGCAACTATGGCGTCCTCAAGCTCGATCGTGCGCTCGTTATGCCTAATTTTGGTCATCGTGTGAGAGTATGCCGGATATTTTACAAAAATCAAGCATTTTCAGATAATGAAGCGCTTACCTCGGCATCACTGGGCCGAAGGTAGAGCGGCAGGACATCCTCAAGTACCGGCCGCTCTCCCGCCTCAAGCCTCCCAAGCGCCAGCCGGGCAATATCAGCAGCATCGGGCCCTTCACGCTGGACAAGCACCGGAAGTTCCAGTTCAAGATCGTCCGGGGTCCCGGCCAGAAAGGCACCCCCGCCAAGTTCGCGAATGCGGGCACGCGCCTCGTCCAGTGGATAAAAGCCGACCTCCTGGATGAGCGCACCCGCCCGCAGCGCCATCTGGTAGACATGCCCCCTCCGGGCGGGCTGGACAACGGCCAGCGGTGCATCCAGCATACGCTGAGGCCATACCAGAGCTTCGAGACTGTTGACCGGAATCAGGGGTATCCCCCGGGTCCAGGCCAGCGTGCGCATGGCGACGAAGGATACCCTCAGGCCGGTAAACGAACCCGGACCGGCGCCCACGGCCAGGGCCTCGAGCGCCCGGATTTCGACCCCGGCTGCCCTGAGAACAGCATCCAGGAGGACATACATCCGGGAGGCAGACGGCTCGGCCCCATCTGCCCGCATGGAATAGACTTCGCCGTTGTTATAGAGTGCCAGACTTGTGCTGTTGGACGAGGTGTCTGCGGCCAGGAGAATCATACAGCCCCTCCCCTGATGGAAATTTCCCTTGTGCCGATATCATCAGTCAGGCTGATCGAGATCTCGAGATCCGGTGCAGGAAAAAATCCCGCACAGTGCTCGGGCCATTCAACAAAGACAAGATGGCGCCCATCCAGAAAATCAAGGGCCCCGATCTCCTCAAGCTGGGCCGCAGTGTCCAGACGATAGAGGTCAAGATGGGCAATGGGAAAGGTCCGGGTATGGTAGAGATTGGCAATTGCAAAGCTGGGGCTGGTGACCAGATCCTCAACACCAAGGGTATCGCAGACATGGCGGACAAAGGTGGTCTTTCCGGTTCCAAGCTCGCCGCGCAGGAAGACAAGGACACCCGGTCCGAGCACGCCCGAAAGCCGCCCGACAAGATCGGGCCAGATCTCCTCACCACCGATAATGCTGAATGGTTCCACACTCACTCCTGTTGCAGATCCCGGTCGAAAGCCGTTGCACGATCAGTCCCGACCGGGGTATACTGACAAATATACGAACTCGGCAGCAAGGACGGTGTTTCCCTCCATGAACAATACTCTCATCAATCGGGACCGGCTCGTCCGGACCTTTATCGATCTTGCAGGCATCTCTTCACCCTCATTTTCAGAAGACAGGGTCTTCGACTATCTCTCGGAAAACCTGCGCCAGCTTGGGCTCTCTGTCACCCTCCAGGAGTACGGCCAGGGAAAAAATCTTGTTGCAGTTTTGCCAGCGACAGATCCTTCCTTCCCCCCCATCATGCTCTCGGCCCATGCCGATACGGTTGGCCCCTGCAACGACATCACCATCGAGACCGACGGCGTCACCATCCGCTCTGACGGGACAACCGTGCTGGGAGGGGACGACAAGACAGCCATTGCTGAAATCATCGAAACCCTCTGCGTCCTGATTGAGGAAGACCTCCCCCACGGCAGAATCGAGATACTCGTCACCTCCGGTGAGGAGGTCGGCCTTGTGGGAGCAAAAAACCTGGACATGGGCCTTCTGTCGGCCCGGCACTGCCTCGTCCTTGACGCTGGTGGTGAGGTGGGGACGGTGGTCATTGGCGCCCCGCATCAGGTCAGTTTTGAAGTCGACGTCCGCGGGAAAAAGGCCCATGCCGGGATTGAGCCCGAAAAGGGAATCAACGCCATTGTCGTTGCAGCCGGGATCATCCAGCGCTTTCCGGTCGGCCGGCTTGATCCCCGCTCCGTCGCCAACTACGGCTGGATTTCGGGTGGCGGCGCAAGCAATATCGTGCCCGACCAGATCACCCTCAGGGGCGAGATCCGGAGCCATGACGCCGCCCTGCTTGAGTCCCATATCACACGCCTCAGGGAAGCTGCGGCTGCTGCCGGGAATGACAGTGGTGCCACGGTCAGCGTGACAATCACCCCCGAGTACAGTGCCTTTTCAATCAGTGAAAACGATCCCCTGGTTGCCATGGTCCGCGAGGCCTGTAGCCAGACCGGCCTGCCCTGCACCAGCGTCACCGGAGGCGGTGGCTCGGATGCCAACGTCCTCGCCGCGCAGGGGATCTCCTGTGTCAATCTGGCCTGCGGGATGCGCATGGTCCATACCAACGAGGAATACGTCCTGGTCGATGACCTTGTCAAGGCCGCCAGTCTCGTGACAGCCATCGTCTCCGACAAGGTCAGATTGCTGGGGAACAGTCTCCCCCCGGGTTGAGCCCGAAACCCGGCTCACAGGAGAGAGCAACACCAGACATGGCTGCCGGGGACATGCGACCCCGGCGTCTGGCTATTGTTTCAGACGGGTCGCTCAATGACATACGGCAATTCAAAGACAAAGCGGGCCCCACGGGCATTTTCGGCACGGATGCTTCCCCCGTGGGCTTCAATGGCCAGACGGCAAAAAGTCAGCCCCAGCCCCTTGCCCTTGATCTCTCCCCGGTTGCGGGCCTCGGCCTGAACGTACTTGTCAAAAATCAGGTCGAGATATTTTTCGGGGATCCCCTTGCCTTCATCCTCAACAGCCACGCTGACACGATCCGCGCCGAAGGTACCCGAAACATGAATCGTACTCCCCTGCGGTGCATATTTTGAGGCGTTGAAAAAAAGGTTAAAGAGAACCCGGCGGATGAGCTGCTTGTCAGCCATGACAGGGGGAAACCCTGCGTCAAAACTGATATCAAACCTGAGATGGAGCTGGTGCGTCACAAATTCCATTCGTCGTGATATCTCTTCAGCCAGGCCTGCGAGGTCAAGCGGGACGCGCTCAAGATCAAGGGCACCCGTCTCAAGGCGATCGATATCAAGCAGGGAATCGATCATGTCGAGGAGTTCCTGCGTGCTTTCGATCGAGCCCTGCAAAAATCTCTCCTGCTCGGGTGTTACTTCTCCGAGAACCCCGTCAAGCATGAGTTCCATGTTCCAGTTGATAATCCCCAGGGGCGAACGCAGGTCATGCACCAGCATGGCGGTAAGATCCCGGCGCATGGCCTCGGCGCGGTAGCTCTCGCGCGCATCCCGGATGATGGCAACAATCCGCCTTGTCTCCCCCCGGCCACCTGCAAGATGGTACTCCCCCCGGATCGCAGGCTGCCCGGAGATACCGCCCCTCTCTTCCATCACAAACGGCACGGGAAAGAGCCTGTCCTCGCATGTCGTCAGGGATTCGGCAAGGTGCAGCCAGCGTTCAGGGGCAAAGCGGGTCTTTTGCTGAAGCATGTAGAGATACCAGGACTGGCCACGCTCGGGTTCGCACCCGGGAAAGATGGTGCGCGCGACTGCAGGATTGGCCGCAGCCACCGTCCCGTCACCATCGATCAGGATCAACCCTTCGTCGAGGGTATCGAAGATCGAGGCAAGACGGGCATTGTGCTCTTCGAGAGCGTGCCGGAGCCGGATGCTTCGGAGGACGATCCCCAGTTGCAGGGCAAGCATGAAGAGCAGGAGGGCCTGATCCCGTCCATAGGCCTGTTCGCGGCGGGAAGCCACAATCAGGCAACCGTCGGCATCCTTGCCCCGCTGAACAGGGCAGATGACGGCACTCCCGGCATCATCGGGGAAAAAACCGTCCTCAATGTGGGTTTTCCAGCGCGAAAGATCGGGAACCACCCCGTCAAACTCCTGCATCACAATCGATTCGATGATCGTATTGTCCACTTTCCGCGTGCCAGGAACGGCGTTTTCACCATCAGGAGCCAGGACAGCGATTTCGCTGAATGCCTCGCCAGAACGTCCGATCAGCCAGGCATACTCTATCGGCATCACTGCCCTGAGGTGCCGCACAATCCCCGCAAGAATCTCGACAGGGTCGGTGCACCCGCTGATATAGAGCGAGAGATCATAGAGAACCGATAGGCGAAAAGCCGCGTTTTCGTCAGCGGGCATGTTGCCTGCTCCCGTGTTTTTCCTGCCAGGCCCGGGCCTGTTCGACAAAGGCCTCAAGCCGCATCTGGTCGACATCAGCCGCACTGTCCTCAAAAACCAGATTGAGCCAGGGAACATCATTATACCGCTCACGGATGGCTGGCGCAAGGGCGCTGACAATCAGACCCGGCATGCAGGAAAACGGCATCACGTTAACGATCCCGGCAAACCCGCGGTTGATAAAATCGACGGCCTTGCCGACGGTCAGCACAGCCTCACCCCGGATACGCTGGTCGATAAAGCTGCCCGCCGCATCCAGAACGGACTGGATCTCCGGTTCCTCAAAAAGTTTGTCCTGGTGGAAGGGGGCCGCCAGACGGGATTCGATCGAATACTGGATCCTGTTGCGCAACCAGTCCCCGGCAGCTCCAAGGTACTGCCCCTGGTCAAGATTGTTCTGCATCGAAAGCTGGTTGACGTAAAAGGACCATTCGGTAAAGGGGGCAAAGACCACTTCTGCACCGAGCCTTTCAAGCCGGCGGATGACATCCCCGTTGGCAAAGCGGTTGGTGCGGACATAGATTTCACCCACCATCCCCACCATGACCCCGTCCCGTTCGCGCCGGGGAATGGCGGCAAACCGGCTGCGGAAATCCTTCATCAGGGCACCCAGATCACGTTTTTTTGCTTCAAGGGCCTTTTCCAGCTCGCACAGACAGGCTGCGTGCACGCGGTCCGTCTCTCCCTGGACAGTCTCGTAGGGTCGTGTGGCATGGAGCACCTTTTGCAGGGTGTCAGTGCAGACCATGCCCTTCCAGATGTCGAGATAAAAGCCCTGCGAGAGTTCACGCAGTTCGCCATATCCCGTACCGGAGTTTGGTGAAAAGATCTCGATGCCCTCAAGTTCTTCCCGTTCAAGCAGCAGGGACTGCAGGCGGGCGTACTCGCCAAATCGGCAGGGCCCGTTGGTTGTGGGCATGAAAAAGACTGACTTTCCCGGGACATGCCCGGGCATCTCGGCAATGCGGAAGATGTCTCCCGCCGTCAGGACCAGGGGATAGCATTCCTTCCCGGATGTGAGCTTGCGCCCCAGTTCAATATTGCGGGCATCCGGCTCGGGCAGGACCTCGGCTTCAATCCCGGACCTGCGGAAGGCAGCCGCAATCGGGATGGCAACATCGCTCATGTTGGGAACCCAGACCTTTTTCCCGCGCAGGGTCTTTTGTGTTTTGGCCCGCACGGGTCTGGTATGGGAGACCTCTTGCCAGGCACGGGGAACTGCACTGTCCAAAAAAGCCTCAAGCCGGGTCACGATCCCCGCATCGGCCGAGTGCTCATCGAGTTCGAGAACAAGCAGCGGTCGCCTGTTCATGGCCTCCTGCGCGTAATGCAGGAGGAAGGAGTCGGGCCCGCAACTGAAATTGGTGATGTAGACAGGCAGGGTCCCGGGACGGCCGGCGATCCAGTGCATTCCCCGCATGATACGCTGCCCATAACGCCAGTACATGTTCCCCCACAGCTCGTCACTGTCCTGCCGGGTATACTCCTCCTGCACAAGGTCCAGCGGAGTGTCGTGCGTCAGGGGAAGTGATTCGAGCGGCAAGGCCGGAATCCCGTTTTCAGCCAGGCGACGGGGTATGTCAAGATTGAGCCCGGGATCGCACCCGTTATAGGGCCGGCTGACAATCACCGCCAGGGGGCGGTCGCGGTAGCGGTTGACAAAATCAACGGCAGCCCGGGCGAGTTCTTCCCGCCAGCGCCGCTGGGCTTCCCAGGCCCGGGCCAGGGCGCGGGCCAGCAGCCTGCGTGGTATCCCGAGCGATCTGGCCATCGGTTCAAGCTCCCGGATGACCCTGCGATAGCCATACTGCATGTGGACCACGGGTGAAAGCAGGGGGATCTCGCGGCCCCTGAAGGCTGAACGCAGCAGAAAGGGGGCTGATTGCACAAGCGTGCAGTTAAAGTTGTGTTCTGATGTTGACCCATCAAGCGCCATGTTGATGACTGAGGGAACAAAGACATGCGTGACCCCCCTCTCAAGCAGGCTGCTGACGTGCCCATGAAAGACCTTGACGGGAAAACATGTCTCGGCCGTACTGCGCTCGATTCCCTCGGCAGCGATGTCGCGGGTCGTCGTCCCCGAAGTGATGACCGTGTAGCCAAGAGTATTCCAGAAAGCCGACCAATAGGGGAGCGTTTCATAAAACGACAGGGCAAAAGGAATCCCGATCGTCCCGCGTGGAGCAGCGGGTGGTTGGGTGTTGACATAGCGCTGCAATATCCGGCTGCGTTCCCTGAAAAAATCGAGCTGATCGGCATCCGGTGCCTTGGCCCGGGCGTGCTCGTAGCGCTCACAGCGATGCCCGTAAAAAAACGGTGCCCCGCCCTCACGTCTGACCTCGCGGATCTGGCACTTGTTGGCGCAGGCGTTGCAGACAAAGGTGCGGATCGAGTAGTCCAGGCGCCCGCAGTCGAGTCCGATAAACGCACTGGAAAAATTCGCCTTGGTGCAGGCGTCCCTGACAATGACCGCCATCCCGATCGCTCCGGTCACATCATTATGGGGGGGCACCATCACCTCGGCACCGGTCACCACCCTGAAGGCAGCGGTCACGGCATGATTTGAGGCTGTTCCCCCCTGAAACAAAACCTTTTTTCCAATCCGCCTGTTTTCAACAACCCGGTGCAGATAGTTTTTGACAACCGAATAGGCTATTCCTGCGGCAAGATTTTCGACAGAATCACCCTCGGCCATCCGGCGCACGACATCGCTTTCGATAAAGACGGTGCAGCGCTGCCCGAGGGCGGACGGCGAGCGGGAGGCAAAGGCCCGCTCGGCAAAGACCTGGCGCACGGGAATTCCCATCAGGTTGGCCTGTTCCTCGATAAACGATCCGGTTCCCGCTGCGCAGGCCTTGTTCATCGTAAAATCGGTGACCACCCCGTCGTCAATGGCCACATACTTTGAATCCTGCCCCCCGATCTCGAAGATCGTGTCCACATCGGGGCACAGGTGGAGGGCCCCCTGTGCCTGCGCCGTTATCTCGTTTTTGACAATGTCTGCTCCGAAGAGGTCGGCAATCAGATAGCGCCCCGAGCCGGTTGTCCCGCAACCGGCAACCCTGACCCGGGAACCGCACTCTGCATTGATGCTCTGCAGCCCCTCAAGGACCGCCTCAAT
>JAKPMW010000287.1 GCA_029548715.1 Spirochaetota bacterium
CATCCAAGGCCGAACCGCGTAATTATGCCTGCCTCGATACCATGGGGTGGATCTATTACAAAAAAGGGAAGGAGACGCTGGCAAGGGAGACACTCAAGCGGGCCCTCGAACTGGCCCCCGAAAACGAGGAGATCAAGGAACACCTGCGCATAGTTCTGGGAATCAGCCAGGATCAAGTTGCACCCGGTGCATACCGATAATCGGTGTGAGGGGTTCTCGCCCGAAGGCCTGAACTCCGGGACAAGGAGGTGACGGAAATGGATGTCCGTCTTGATGTTCACCAGCAGGCTGCCGTGCAGCGGTTGACTCCGGGACAGCAGCGCAGGGAAACCGGGACAAAGGTCGACGCGAGGGAAGCAGAACGGGCTGCGGAAGAACAGGCTGAATCTGTCAGGCAGGCACAGCCCGCCGCTCCGCAGGTTATCAGCAGGGAAGAGCTGCAGCAGTTTCTTCTCCTTCTCGGGACGACTCGTGGTTCGGAAGAACTCCTCTCTGCCATGGTGCATGACGCGAGCAGGATGCGCGACATGCTTCTGGGTGGAAAGGCTTGAAAGAGGCTGATATTCCCTGCCGGTTAGTCCGGTACGTGTATGAAGCATGCCATGTTGGCCATGATTTCGGCTTTGGCCCTGATTGTTCCGATCCGGGCCGGGCTGGCGCAGTCCGGCCCGATTCCCCTGGGACAGAGCCTCGCGGTCGAAAAGAATTTCCGCAGCGGATACTATTTCTACAACCGGCGGGAGTATCCTGCCGCCATCTCCTTTTTTGATCAGGCGATTTCCGTCAATCCGCATGACTACCGGTCGAGGATCTGGCTGGGACAGGCGTTTTACATGGCCGGGTTTCAGCGTAACGCCCTGACCGAATGGCAGGCCGCACTCAATCTCGGCGCGGGGGGCAATCTCCTGCGCAACAAGCTTAAGACCCTCTATGCGATCGAGTCTCGCGAGGATGCCTATGCGGCCTCGACCCCCTGGATATTTCTGCGGGGGTTTGAGGGGTATCGTGACAAAAAAAGCTTTTTTGTCCGGCCGAGCGGGCTTGCTCTCGATGACAACAGAAACCTCTACATCGCCGGATTTGCCAGCGGCAAGGTTACGATCCTTGATCCCAACGGCAACATCCTCAACGTGCTGATGGCGGGGCTCTCAAAACCGTACGATCTGGCTTTTGCCGCCGACGGAAGCCTGTACGTCTCGGATTTCGGAAATGACAACATCGTCCGGTATTCACGAACCGGACAAAAGCTGGCGATTATCGGGCGGCTTGGATTCCGCCTGTCCGAATTCGCCGGACCAGAGGGGATTTGTCTCGATGCATCCGGGTCACTGTATGTAGCCGACTCCGGGAATAACCGGGTACAGAAATTCTCTTCGCAGGGAAAATTCCAGATGGCTTTTGGCCGCAAGGGCCGGGGAAATGGGGAATTCTTCCGTCCGTCCGATGTGCTTGTTCTTGAGGACGGCAGGATTCTGGTTTCTGACAGCGGAAACGGCCGGTTGCAGCTTTTTGACGAAAGCGGGAATTTTTTGCGTGTCCTTGGTGCACGGCAGCTTGAATGTCCCCGCGGGCTTGTGATGATTGACCGGCAAAAGATTGCCATTGCTGACAGCAGACGGGGTGTGGTCGTTCATAACCTCGAAGACGGGAGCTGGAACCGGCTTGAGACCCTCGCCGGGCGGGTTGACCATGCGGTCGGTCTTGCTGTCGACCGGAACAGGCTTTTGTACGTGACGGACTTTGACAACTACCGCGTCTCGAGCTACATTCCCGAACAGCTCAAGTATGTCAACCTCGACGTTCGCCTGGTCCGGACACTCGAGTTTGAATTTCCCGACGTGCAGCACACGGTCCTCGTCCGGGATCGCGAGGGCCGGACCATTACCGGACTGACAGCGGACAATTTCAGGGTCAGCGAACGGGGGATTGATGTCAAGCCGGTCCGGCTGGGGGCTACCTGGCGTGATCAGGACAGACTCTCCCTTGTGTTCGTGATCGACAAGTCGCTTGCCATGGAGCGTCATGCGGCAAACCTGCAGCGCGTCATGCGCGGTATCCTCGAACGGCTCCCAGCCAGGGACCAGATCGAAGTCATCAATGCCGGAGAACGGGCATGGATCAGCCAGAAATTTATCGCCAATGTCCTTTCACCCCTGGCCGGTGCCCGTGAGGGGGCGTTTGTCGAGCGTCCGGCTATCGGCCGGGCCATGTACCAGGCCGTCAGTGAGTGTCTTTCGGGGTATGCCCGTCCGGTCATCGTCCTCATGACGGCTGCGAATTTCCGCGAGCAGGACTGGAAACCGTACGGGATGGACACCTGCCTGCAGTATGCCCGAAACAACGGGATTCCGGTACACGTCGTCTACTTTGGCCAGGGCCGCTCGGGTGACCAGCTTGACGAACTGGCCGCGCGCAGTGGTGGAAAAACATGGGATGCCCTCCGGTCCAATGGGGTGTATTCCATCAGGGACCGTATCATGGAGGCCCCGCTCCCGTTTTACCAGATCCAGTACGAGACAGTCGCCCATCCCAAACTGAGGAACACGTACCGTGATTTGACGGTGGAGGTCCAGTACAACGGGCTCTTCGGGTATGACAGTGCCGGATACTACATACCCTGATCAGGTTCCGGTACAGGAAAGGAAGGCATTTGGATGATAAGACGGCGTGTGATCCTTGCGGGGCTGCTGTTGTGTGCCACGCTGACCGTCCTTTCAGCGGATGCGGTCTCATGGTACAGGCAGGGTCTCAGGGCCTTTGAGCGCGGAGACAGCGAAAGTGTGCGCCAGTCACTGGGGTACTTCCGCAGGGCGGTCGAGGAGAATCCGTATTATTTTCGAGCCTGGCGCAGTCTGGGACTGGCTTATCACCGGCTTGGCTACTACCGTCTGGCCAGACCGGCCCTCGAAAAAGCGCTTGAGCAGCAGCCCGACCATATCGAAGCCAGTCTTGCCTATGCCGAAACCCTTATCGCCCTGGGAAACTCCACGGATTCCCGCACGCAGATAGACAAGGTACTCCATGTTCAGCCGCGCAATGTGCAGGCCCTGTACGTTGATGCCCTCTGGTGGTACCACAGCAGGCGTTCCGATCTTGCACTTGAACGAATCCGTTCGGTGCATGCCCTTGCACCACACCATGTGCCGGCCTGGCTTTTGCGGGGAAGCATCATGACGGCTGCATCGCAATGGCATGCAGCGGAGGAGGCCTACCGCCAGGCGGTCAGATCCCAGCCCCACAGTGCCGAGGCCCGTTACGGACTGGGACGCTATCTCTTTGACAGGGGCCGCTGGCGCGAGGCGATCGAGCCTCTGCGGCAGGCGCTTGATCTTGACCGTGAGCTCCACAAGGCTCTTGAGCCCTGGGGCCGGTGCCAGTTTCTTC
>JAKPMW010000298.1 GCA_029548715.1 Spirochaetota bacterium
CACGAGAATCCGTTCGGTCATGGGCAACCCTCCCTCGACAGAAGATAGCCATACCCGCTTTTTTTTTCATTTGTCACACGTTTGTAACATCGCGGACCGATCTTCCACATACGAAGCTTTGGGGAACAGTCGCCGGCCAGGGGGCCAAACGCTGTTCACCGAAAAAAACGCTGGAGAGTATGGTGCACAGATCGAACACCTTCGCAGTCCTGCTGGCAGTCCTCATGGTTCTGGCAGCCTGCGCACGGACCCGGACCATGCTCCTGATCAAGGGCTCGGACACCGAAGTCAATCTTGTCTCCGATTTTGCCGAATCCTTCAGGCAGGTCAATCCGGCCGCCAGAATCGCCGTCACGGGAGGCGGCTCGGGCACGGGCATCGCAGCCCTGATCAACCGTACGGCCGACATCGCCAACGCATCCCGTCCGATGAAGGCGGACGAACGGGCGCTGGCACACAAAAACGGAATCGACCCCAGACCCCTTGTCATTGCCACGGACGGACTCGCCATCGCAGTCCATCCGGACAACCCGCTCGGGCGGATTTCGCTCCCCCAGCTGGCCGCCGTTTTCCGGGGAGAAATCCGCAACTGGAGGGAACTGGGCGGGCCCGAGCGGGAGATCACCTGCTATGGACGGCAGAGCAATTCGGGAACCTTCGAATTCTTCAAATCCGTGGTGCTTGCCGGAGGAGATTTCGGACCCGGCGTGCTGCAGATGAACGGCAATGCCCAGATCATCGCCTCCCTCCAGCAGGACAGGGGCGGAGTCGGCTATGTCGGAGCAGGCTATATCTCGGGCTCGGGCCGGGCGGTCAAGGCCCTGGCCGTCGCCCGCGACGACCACCAGCCCGCAATCCTCCCGCTTGAATCACATATCACGAATGCAGAATATCCCCTGACCCGTCCGCTCTATCAGTACATCAGCGGACAGCCCGCCGGGCTGGCACGGGAGTTTCTCGAATTTTGCCTTTCACCGGCCGCAGCAGGGATCGTCCGGAAAAACGGATTCTTTCCCCTCCAGCCGGAGCACCGCAGACTCAACCGGGCCTCGCTCCAGTCCGGGGAGAGGAGCCAGCCATGATCCGCATTCCCTCGGGACACACGCCAGGGAAGACACGCCGGCTTCCTGATATGGCAGCGGTCTTCTTCCGCCTGGTCGGAGGCTCGGTGATCCTGATCCTGACAGGCATCCTGCTCCTCCTTGTCACCGAGTCCCTGCCCTTTTTTGCCAACAGCCCGGCAGCAGATTTCCTGACGGGTGAGCGCTGGAATCCAACCTCCGCCCAGCCCGGCTATGGAATCCTGTCCCTGATCGCAGGGACCCTGATCACAACCCTGGGCGCCATGCTGATCGCCGTCCCCCTCGGAATCATGGCCGCCCTCTGGCTGACCGAGGCAGCCCGCCCCGCAGTCCGGGAATGGGTCAAGCCGGCCATCGAACTCCTCTCGGCCGTGCCCTCGGTCGTGATCGGGTTCCTCGGAATCACTCTGCTGGCTCCGGCAGTCGCCGCACTCAGCGGGCGCCCCAACGGGCTGAATGCCGCCAGCGGCTCGGTCCTCCTCGCCATCATGGCACTCCCGACCATCATCAGCATGACCGAAGATGCCCTGCGCAGTGTGCCTGCATCCTTGCGGGAAGCATCCCTGGCATTGGGCGCCAGCCGCTGGGAAACAATGACCCGGGTCGTGCTGCCCGCTGCCCGCCCGGGAGTCTTTGCGGCCGTCATGCTCGGGCTGGGCCGGGCCATCGGGGAGACAATGACCGTCCTGATGATCGCCGGAAACACGCCATCCATTCCCGGCTCCTTTTTCGATCCCGTCCGGACCCTGACCGCAACCATCGCCATCGAACTGGGGGAGGTCCCGATGGGCTCGGTGCATTACCACGCGCTCTTTGCCGTGGGGCTGGCCCTCTTTGTGATCACCTTTCTCATCAATCTTGCGGCAGACCTCGTCATGCGCAGGCAGGCCAGGCTGCTCGCACCGCGCAGGGAGAAGCAGTCATGAGCCAGAGGATCCACGACACCAGACGCAGCAAGCAGATCCGCCGGGATCGTCTTGGCCGCGGGCTGATCGCCCTCGCCGCCGGACTCGTCCTCGCCATCATGCTCCTGATCATCGTTGACCTTGTCGCCGGCGGGGCCAGTGTCCTCTCCTGGGAATTTTTGACGGCCATGCCGCGCGCGCGCCTGACCGCCGGAGGGATCCTGCCCTGCATTGTCGGAACCATTGCCGTCACCCTCGTGACAACCCTCTTCGCCATCCCCTTCGGCCTGGCAACCGCAATCTATCTCAACGAATACGCCCGGGACACGTGGGGGACCCGGCTGATCCGTCTCGCGATCCGCAACCTGGCCGGCGTCCCCTCAATCGTCTACGGAATCTTCGGGGTGGCCCTCTTCGTCAACGGGCTCTCCCTGGGGACTTCAATCATCTCGGCCGGGCTGACCCTGGGCCTCCTGACCATCCCCTGGACGATCACAGCCAGCGAGGAGGCCCTGCGCAGTGTTCCCCCCGCCTGGCGCGAGGCATCCCTTGCGCTCGGGGCCTCGCGCTGGAAGACCATCCGCAGCATCGTCCTGCCCCGGGCGGTACCGGGAATCATTACCGGAGGCATCCTCGGGATCACCCGGGCAGCGGGAGAGACCGCCCCCCTCCTCTTTACGGGTGCCGCCTTTTCGCTCCCCGGCCTGCCCCAGAGTGTCTTCGAACCCTTCATGGCCCTGCCCTACCACATCTACGTGCTGGCCACCCAGCACGAAAAAATCAACGCAGTCCGGCCTCTGGCCTACGGGACAGCCCTGGTCCTGATCGGGATGATCCTGGCCCTCTCCCTCGTCGCCATCATCATCAGGGCCAGGCTGCGAAAACGACACGGAGGAGCCAGCCTGTGAGTTGGACAAATTTTCAGGGGAAACAGAAGCCTGCCTGTCATGGCCGGCAGAAACTGGGGACAAAACCGCAGCCGGACACCCGCCAAAGGCGGGAACATGCAGAGACCTTAACAGGAAGGACGCCATGCTGACAATGCCAAAACCATCTGACCAGGCCGCACCCGACGGGATCCAGTTGCCCGCAATCACCGTCAGGAATTTTTCGTTTTATTACGGAAGCAACCGGGTGCTGCATGATATTTCACTCAGGATACCCCGCAACGAGGTCACTGCCCTGATCGGACCATCCGGCTGCGGCAAATCCACCTTTTTGCGCTCAATCAACCGGATGAACGACCTGATTGCCGGGACCAGGAGTGAGGGAGAGATCATCGTGGGCGATGCCGAGATCCACACACCGGCAACAGATATCGTCTCCCTCCGGCGCACGGTGGGAATGGTCTTCCAGCGCTCCAACCCCTTCCCGAAAAGCATTGCGGAAAACATCACCTACGGTCCGCGCCTCTGGGGCATTCGCGACCGCTGGCAGCTTGACCAGATCGTCGAGGAAACGCTGCGCCAGGTCGGCCTCTGGGAGGAGGTGCGTGACAGGCTGGGCGCTTCGGCACTGGCTCTCTCGGGCGGCCAGCAACAACGCCTCTGCATTGCCCGGGCCATCGCCGTCAAGCCCGAGATCCTCCTGATGGACGAACCAGCCTCGGCCCTGGACCCGATCGCCACCCGCAGGATCGAAGAACTGATCCTCGAGCTCAAGGAGCGGTTTACCATCGTCATCGTCACACACAACATGCAGCAGGCAGCCCGGATCTCGGACCGGACCGCCTTTTTTTACCTGGGTGAAGTGGTCGAATATGATACCACCCGTACCATCTTTACCAATCCGCGTCAGGCACGAACCGAAGACTATGTGACAGGCCGCTTCGGTTGAAAGACACCAGGGAGGAAGACATGCAGATTCATCTTGATCAGGAACTGGAGATACTGCGCAGGGAGCTGTCGATCATGCGCAATCTGGCAACCGAAGCCCTTGTCCGGGCAATCCGGGCCCTCGAGGAAGGCCGGGCAGATCTGGCACGCAAGGTGATTGAGGGCGACCGCGAAATCGACCTGCAGGAAAACAAGATCGACGGGATGCTTCTGGCCATCGTCGGACTCAAGCAGCCGGTGGCGATCGACCTCAGATTCCTCATGGCCGCCATGAAGATCAACAACGACCTCGAACGGGTTGCGGACAAGGCGGCCAGTATTGCCAAGGCGTCACTTGAAATCGCATCCCCCAGCAGTCTGCACGGCCTGATCGAGCCGGTTGTCACAATGTCCGGGCACTCTGCCCTGATGATCCGGGACGCCTTTGACTGCTTTTTGGGGAAAAATGCCGACCACGCCCTTGAGGTCATCAGCATGGATCACGAACTCAATACCATGAACACGGCCTTTTACAATACCCTGCTCGACTGCCTGCGCGCCAGCACAACCGATCCGGCCACCGCGCTTGCCCTCTACCGGATCGCCAGTGCCATCGAACGTGTCGGCGATCTGGCAAAAAACATCAGCGAGGAGGCGGTCTACTACATCCGGGGCGAGATCATCCGCCACGGTACCCGGCCGGACTGAGCGGCATACCCGGACAGCACTCTCCTCCGCTTGAGTATTCAGCACGGTATTACAATAACCTTATGGTACTCCGGGAGTCGCATGACATTTCCGTAATATCTTCATGCGTTTCCGGGATTTCACCCACGGATGAGTTGCGCCCCTCAAAACAACCAGCCCCTGCAGGGGGCCTGCAGGGGCTGGAGATGTACTTCAGGTGGTGCTGCAATCAGTTGGTATCACGCCCGGTGTAGAACTCGGCCCAGATCGGATAATGGTCAGACAGGGCCCCTTCGGTTCCGGCTGTCGTGGTCGTCCCCTCAAGATTGCTGATCGTGTAGTAGCTGGCAAACTTGAGCACGCCCTTGTTCCCCGTATAGTCCTCGGACGAAGCGGTATAGAGCTGCATCCGGTCGTAGGTGTAGCTGTTGTTGGGCGAGACCGTCGTGTCCGTCCCGTTCTTGATGACCGTGACGTAGGTCGAGGAGGCAAACCCGGCCAGGTCGCCACCGGCAGTCCCGGCGCTGTAGTACGAACCATCGGCGTTGTAGTCACCCAGGCAGATCACGTCCTGCTCGCTGTAGAATGTGCGGGTCTCGGACATGGCGGTTGTCAGGGCGGGAATCTCGGTCACGGCTACCGAGGGGCTGGTATGGATCGTCAGCATCGCGAAGTCGAAGTTCCCGCTCTTGACCGCAAAATTGCCTCTCAGCGGGGTGTAGGTAAACGTCTTCGAACCACTGTACAGTCCCGATGCCTTCTTGGTGATTGTGGCATTTTTGTACACAAAGGCGTACTGGTGGCCACGCACGTACGAATAGGCTCCCGCACCGGCGATCGAGTTGACCTTGGCAATATAGGTATCCATTACCGTTGTTGCGGTCGATTCGGAAGGCGTTCCATTCGAGCCGACTTCCTGGATGGCGATGATGTCGTAGCGGGTGGCGATGTGCGCCAGGGTATAGAGGACATTGGCGCGGGAGATCTTGGTCGTTCCAAAAATCTCGATGTTAAACGAAGCGATCTTGATGGTTCCGCTGGCCGCCGACGAGCTGGAACTCGAGACGGACGAGCTTGACGAAACGGAAGACGAGGAGCTGGAGGTTGTCCCGTAGCTGGTCCACGAAACCGTGTCGATCGAGACCTGACCGGAGGATGTCCCCGACTGGACAAAGCGGATCTTGACCGAGCCGGACTTGTTGACCGTATAGGTCTTTGTCAAAACGGTCGTCCCTGATGTCGTAACGGTTCCCAGCAGGGTTGTGCCGGCATACACGCTCAGGCTGACCGCCGTCGAGTAGGGCTTTTTGTAGCTGAAGGTCAGGGTTCCGACACCGTCGGAGACCGTCGTGTACAGTTCGGAAATCGGCGATCGGTTCATGCCCAAAACCGGCGTTTTGGATCCGGCAATCACGCCACCAGCCCAGGCGGTCTGGACGTAATTCCAGGTCCGGCTGTTGTTCCCGACAAAGCTGCCGGTCACATAGGTCGTCCCGCTGGCGGTGCACTTTTCAAAATCTTCGGTATAGGTGACTGCACGATCAGGCGTGATATCATCAGTCACACCAACTACGTCCGGACCGACGCTGCAGTTCGCGCTTGCAAGCATCAGCAGGGACAAAACGGCAAGAATCATCATTTTGCGGTTCATGTCTATCTCCTGTTGTATCGGGTCCGGGATGCCGCGCGGTTCGCGCTCGCGTAACTCGGCACACCTCGCCACTCATTGATATATGGAGTATAGAACCGTCTTCATGCTTGCGGTATAGGGGAAAATACCTATTTTACAATCTTGCAATAATTAGGTTTTTTCTTGACAAAAACCGGCGGATTTCGCCGCTGACCACAAAAGGCCCGCCCACCTGCTGCAGATTCCGGACGGTCTCCAGTCTGTCCCGCTTCCGGTACGAGTATCCCGGATTCGGCTCATGCCGCTTGTCGACCCAAACCAGTCCCCCGGATGTAAACGGGAGCGGCGTATCATCCACCGCCCCCCAGAAAATGCGTACCAAAACCTCAGTTGGTATCGCGCCCGGTGTAAAACTCGGCCCAGATCGGATAATGATCGGAGAGGGCAGCTTCCGTCCCGGCTGTGGTCGATGTTCCCTCAAG
>JAKPMW010000299.1 GCA_029548715.1 Spirochaetota bacterium
CCCATGATGCGGGCATCAGGGGCATCGTCCCCGATAAACAGCAGGCGCTCGGCAGCCAGACCCATGCTCCGCTCGATCTCGGGCAGGAGGGCAAGCTTGTCGCCCACACCCTGCCAGACATGGCGAATCCCCAGCTCGGCGGCCCGGCGGTCAACAATGGGAGATGTCCGGCCCGTCACTATTCCAAACACGATTCCGGCCCGGACCGCACGGGCAATTCCATAGCCGTCCTTGACCGAAAAGGCGCGCAGTTCCCCGCCCCTCTCGTCGTAGACCAGCGTACCGTCCGTCAGGACCCCGTCAACATCCAGGAGGATGCCCTCAATGCGTGAGAGTCTCTTGCCAAGCAGGGAAAACATCGTTTAGAGGAGCCTCGCTTCAAGAATATCGTGTATGTGCAGAAGCCCCAGGGGGCTCCCGTTTCCGTCGGTCACAACGAGGGAGGTAAACCGCCCCTCCATCCTGGCCAGCGCCTCGCCCACCAGGGCCAGGGGACCGATTGTCTGGGGGCGGCGGGTCATGACCTCGCGCACCGGCATGTCCAGAAGATGTTCATGCCTGAGCATCAGCCGCTTGAGGTCTCCATCGCAGACAACACCGGAGAGACACCCCCGGGCATCCGTCACCATGACGATTCCGCGATTGCGGTGATTGAGGATGGCCATGAGCGCTTCGCGTACAGTCACATCCTCGGCGACATAGGGGAGATCCTGCGTCTCCATCAGGTCCTGCACATGCAGAAGAAGCCGGCCCAGCCGGCCACCGGGATGGTTGCGGGCAAAATCCTCGCGGATAAACGAGCGAACCCGCATCAGCACGATGGCCAGGGCATCACCCAGGGCCAGCATGGCTGTCGTCGAGCTGGTCGGGGCAAGATCCATCGGGCAGGCCTCGGATCCGATCCCGAGGAGGATGGAAGCATCCGCCGGACGCGCGATCCCCGAACCTGCAACATTGGTAATGGCAATAATCCGGGCCCCGATCCGTTTGAGAAAGGGCAGCATGGCCAGCACCTCCGCCGTCTCCCCGCTTTTTGACAGCAGGATGACGACATCATCGCCGGTCACACCCCCCAGATCGCCATGGGCACACTCGGCGGGATGGACAAAGAGCGCAGGGGAACCGGTACTCGAAAAGGTCGCCGCGATCTTGCGGGCAATATGGCCCGATTTTCCCATCCCGGCAACAACAATCCGGCCCCGGCAGTCCCGCAGGATAGCCACGGCGCGGGAAAACTGCTCATCCAGCCGTCCCGCGAGGGACAGGAGAGCCTCTCCCTCGACCCGCACTATATCCCGTCCCAGGCGCAGATACTCAACCGTCTCAGGCATGCAGTCCCCCGCTGGGGACATGTAGTCCCCCGCTGGGGACATCAAGTCCCCCGTGGGGAAAGGTGCGCACCAGATCGGCCAATTGCTTGATCTCACGCAAAAACGCGTCCATCCGCTCAAGCGGAAAAATGGATGCCGCATCCGAAGGCGATTTTGCCGGCTCGGGATGGACTTCCATAAAGAGGGCATCAGCGCCCGCAGCGACTGCCGCACGGGCCAGGGTGGGAACAAAACGCCTGTCCCCGCCCGAAGCGCTCCCCAGCCCACCCGGCTGCTGGACCGAATGGGTTGCATCAAAGAGAACCGGACAATACTGCTGCATCAGGGGAATGGCCCGCATATCGCTGACCAGATTGTTGTAGCCAAAGCTGACCCCACGCTCGGTCGCCAGGATCCTGCTGTTTCCGCCTGCCGCCACCTTGGCCACCGCGTTGGAGATCTCCTCCGGTGAAAGAAACTGGCCCTTCTTTATATTGACAACCCTGCCAGTCTGTCCGGCGGCGACAAGGATATCGGTCTGACGGCAGAGAAAGGCCGGAATCTGCAAGACATCGGCCACTTCGGCTGCGGGGGCGCAATCCTCGGGATGATGGACATCCGTCAAGATCGGAACCCCGAATTTTTGCTTGATCCGCGAAAGGATCATCAGGCCCTCTTCCATTCCGGGGCCGCGCCAGGACTCGAGGGAGGTCCTGTTGGCCTTGTCGTACGAAGCCTTGAAGACAAGGGGAATCCCGAGCGCCGTGGCCAGCCTGACGAGGGTATGGGCAATCCGGCTGGCCAGCTCCTCACTTTCGAGGACACAGGGACCGGCCACAAGGGCCAGCGGGCGGCCCTTCCCGATCGAAAATTTTCCGACACTGACAGTTTCGATGGTTTCCATTGAATAAATATACTCGCTTTTACCCCACCCCGCCGCGATTGATATCGGCCGTACGCGGCAGGCCTAAAACTCATCCCCCTCGGCGATATCAGCCTCCATCCGGTCGGCCCCGAACGCAGCAGCCAGCAGAATGGCCTTGAGGGAGACCGGATCACAACTGACAGGGATCTTGACGTTGAACACGAGGTAATACTCGGTATCATCACGACTGACCAGCTCCCAGGCACCGATCTTTTTCTGGCTGTTGTCCGCCAGGATCCGGTGCGAGATCTGGGCCGAAGGCCGGTGCGTCCCCTTCCAGGCAAAGGTGACCGCCTCCCAGAGCTGCAGGTTCCCGATGGTATTGCGCTCCCGCTTGATGATCACCTGATGGGTCCGCCCGTTTTCAAGGGAAAACTGCAGGCGAACCCCACCGGTATTCATCAGGCCATAACGCAGCCCGGTCTTGTTGAGCAGGGCGACAAGCTCGCGATCGGCTTCCGGCGAATCCTGCGCCGACAGCAGCACAGCACAGGCCAGCCAGAGCACAGTGGCGCACAGAATCCGCCTTGCGGCCCGGGGCTTTCCCCGGAAGGAAAACAGGACAGTCATCAGACACCCCCCTTGCCCTGGCGGATCAATTCGATGACGTGTGCCAGATCCTCGGGGGTGTCCACAGCAGGAGGTGCCGCCGTGACCTCTTCCATGTAAAACGGAACGCCGTTTTCGAGCAGGCGTAACTGTTCAAGCCGCTCGGTCCGTTCGAGAAAACTCTCGGGAAGGCGCACAAAGCTCTCGATGGCCGGCCTCGTGTAGGCATACAGACCGATATGCCGCCAGACCCGCTCCGGAAGTCCGCCATCCCGGGCAAAGGGAACCGGAGCCCGCGAAAAATAGAGTGCCCGGCCTGACGAATCCAGGACGACCTTGACCACATTGGGATTGTGATATTCAGCCTGGTCCACAAGACGGGCGCAGACGCTTGAAGCCGCCACAGCATTTTGGGGAACAGTCTCCAGCGGCTTGACAAGGCGCACAAGCGCGGCAGGATCGATCAGCGGCTCGTCGCCCTGCACATTGACGATGATATCGGCCTCGCGCCCCGCTGCCTCAAGCTCTGCCGCTTCATGCACGCGATCCGTCCCGCTGGGATGATCGGCCCGCGTCATCACGGCCGGCACAGCATGCTCCCTGCAGACCGAAACAATGCGCTCGTCCTCGGTTGCCACCACCAGACCGGAAAAAATCCCCGACGAAAGCGCACGCCGGTAGACGCGCACCACCATGGGCTCGTCCCCGATCATGGCAAGCGGCTTGCCGGGAAAGCGTACCGAGGCATACCGCGCCGGAATCACACCAAATACTGTTTTGCCCACAAGGCCTCCTTGTTATATCCGCGAAAGAATCGATGTTGTCGAACGTCCCTCAAGCAGGGGAAGGATGTGCACCTCACCCCCCCAGGAGCGGACGAGTTGATACTCGGGAAGCTCTTCGGCGCGATAGTCACCCCCCTTGGCATGAATCTGCGGGCGCAGGACATCCAGAAGGGCCTCGGGCGTCGCCTCAGCAAACACGACGACCGCATCCACACACTCCAGCGCGGCCAGCACGATGGCCCGGTCGCCCTCGGGGATCACGGGTCGCGCCGGCCCCTTGAGCGCGCGCACCGAGCGGTCCGAGTTCAGCCCGACCACAAGACCGTCACCGAGCGCGCGCGCCGCCTCGAGACTGGCAACATGCCCGGCATGCAGGAGGTCGAAACAGCCATTGGTGAAGACCCAGCGAAACCTGTCGGGGGCGGCCCGCATCCGGGCTGCACACGCCTCCCGCGTCATGATCTTCGAACCCGCACTGCGCACGCTGTTCACCAAAAACCTCCCTGCCGTCTCAGGCATCAAGTGCTGATAGCAGTTCGTCCGGGCTGACCGCCTGACATCCGAATTTGCTGACTTCTATCCCGGCCGCGGCGTTGGCAAGAAGGGCGGCCTCGCGGGCGCTGGCCCCGGCCACAAGGGCCAGCATGGCCACCGAGATCACCATGTCCCCCGCCCCGGTGACATCAAAAACCTCCTGGGCCCGGGTCGGAATCTCGTCAAGCGGCCTGCCACGCTCAAACAATGCCATCCCGTGCTCGCTCCGCGTCACAAGCAGGATCTCCGGATCGATGGCCTCGCAAATCGCGGCCCCAGCCCGCTCGAGACTGGCCCGGTCCCGGATCGGAACCCCGATCCCCTCGGAGGCTTCCTTGTTGTTGGGCGTAATCAGGGTCACACCGCGGTACGCCCTGAAATGCTCGACCTTGGGATCAACCGCAACCCGCACTCCCGCCTCCCGGCAGCATGAAATCACATATTCGATTATTTCTGGCACAAGCAGCCCCTTGCCGTAATCGGACAGGATCACCCCGTCCACGCCGGACTCAAGAACCCTGTCAAAGGTGCATCGGATCTCCGCCAGAATCTCAGGCCCGAGCGGACGGGTGTCCTCGCGGTCGATCCGGACGACCTGCTGGCGGGCGGCGACGACCCGGGTCTTCATGGTTGTCGGACGCTCGCTGCAGCGGATCACGCCGTCGCAGGCAATCCCGCGCCGGGCAAAGTGCTGAAGCAGCATGGCCGCACCGGCATCCTCTCCAACGAGACCGCAGGGGATCACCCCGGCACCAAAGGCACGCAAAAACCCTGCGACGTTGGCCGCGCCGCCCGGCATGTCCCTTTCATCCTGAACAAGCACAACCGGGACCGGGGCCTCGGGGGAGATCCGCTCAACCGAGCCGACCAGATAATGATCCAGCATGAGATCCCCGATGACGAGGATCCGGGCATCCGCAAAACGCGGGACAAAACGGGCAAGCTGCTTGTGTTCCATAAGCTGGTAGTATAGCACCGGCCTGTCCTGGAGGCCAGAGCCAAGACACGGAAAGGGTATGGCCGCAAAAGCAGGCACTCCGAAGGGGAGACGATACATTGCTCTTCGCCTGTATCAGCCCTTCGCATGAGGGTCCATTACTCTCCACTTCGTTGCAAGTACTTCGCCTTGGCGCAGCTCAGCGAAGTCCCCGAAGGGGAGACAAAACCTTGCTCTTCGCTGCGCTCGAGCACTTCGCCTGTTTTAGCCCTTCGCTGACGTGCGCCATCCATGGCGCAGCTCAGGACAAAACCTCCTGTTTTAGCCTGCATCTTCGGCGAGGACGACGAGGAAGTCGTCCTCCGTCAGGGTAACCGTTTGTGTCTTGGGCGGATCGAGGGTCACACCGAAATTCCTCGTGCTGTCCCGCCGCAGTGAACCGATCCGCCACCCAAGACAGATCTCGTCCCTGGCATCCGCACATGCCATGATTTCGATAAATGATTTTGTGACCGGGAGAGATCCAAAATAGAGCCCTGCCGGCTTGATGTAGATCTCACTCCCCTCTTCGCTGAAGAGGTCGTCATAAAACCGCTTGATCCCCGGTTGCTCGCTCAACTGGGCCAGCATCATCGTGATCAGGCGATTGCTGATGATAAAGTCATCCGCATCGGTCCGTGTCAGGAGCTCCTGGTTTTCTGAATTGAAGACCTGTGTCAGAATCGTTGTCTTTCTGGCCGATCTCTCCAAACAGACAGCGAGCCTGCGCAGGATCAGGAGGATCATCAGTGTGTCGCCATCCACCTTTTCTGCATCAAACTGACCGGCATCCTGCGAGAGAATCAGGATGGTATCATACCCGAAGGGATCCAGTCCCTGCAGCACGTCAACCTGGCGGGGATCACCGGATTCGAGCGTGATCTCCAGCAACCCGTCCGCCATCGAGTGCACAAAAGCCTCCAGCGCCTCGTCGGGAGACCGGTGCACGATCGTGATCGACGAACCCGCAGCAAGATATCCCGCATACTCCCGGACTACCACATTCCCGATGGGGTGCCATCCCAGCACAAGGATGCGCCGCCGTGTCTGCAGGCGGTGGTTCTCAATCCTGGTACAGGCCGCGGCGCTGTACAGTTTTTTCCGGGAAAACCTGAGCGTCGAATCATCCTGCGCCAAAACGATGATCTCTTCGCTGTCAGCCATGACATGATCCCGGGACGGTTTTGTGGTGATCGCCCCACTGGCGGGTTCATGAATGGCAAGCGGAACCCCATCCCTGAAATGCCCGGGCAAATCCCCAAACCGCACCCCATGCCAGTCCGCCTTGTAGAAATACAGCTCGCACCCGTCAAAGGACAGCATCTCGCTGTAGACGATCTCGAGCCCGCTTGTGAGCGATGTCTGGGCAAACAAGCGACCCATGATATCCCAGCTGTCGATCGAAAGCACCTTGCCGCTTTCATCAGCATTGACGAGGTCCCGTTTTGCGGCGTCGTAAATTTCGGCAATGACCGGAAAATTCTCCCCGGGCAGCCACATCGCCTGCAGGGCCAGGATGATCTTGATCGAAAGGGTATCAGAGACCTCCTTGTCCGCAGCGCTGGCATATTCGGAACAGGTTGCCAGTACAATGGCAGATCTGGCTCCGGCAGCATTCACCCGCGCGAGGTCACGCAGGGATGAGGGGCAGCCCGAGCGGACAACCACCCGCGTCGTCCTTGTATCAGGCAAGCGGGCGTGGATGACATCATCCATCAGCTCCTTGTCTACATCGGCAAGGATCACGATCACCGCCCGGGATTGGCTCTCGTTGGCGATAATCAGCTCCCTGACAACATCGACAACACGATCACTCCAGCCAAGAATCAGGGTGTGCCCGCTCTCGATAACCCGGCTCTTTCCCCGGCGCAGATTGTACAGGATCTGGTCAAGACGGGTTGTGATAAAGGCAATCAGCATGGAGAAAATCACCACACCAAGGATGGTGGCCACTGTTCCGACAATGCGTTCAACCGCATTCTCCTCTGTCGTGACTGTCCCGGTGTCTATCAGCTGGGTCAAGACCTTCCATGTATCACCGAGCGCAGCCCCGGCATCCGTCCCCCCATGCAGGGCAAAAAGCCGTACCAGAAGGATGACCACAAGGGCCAGAAAAAAAAGCAGGGTCAGGCTGAGAAAGACAGCCTTGCCTCCCCGTGACATGAAATTCTCAAGCCTGTACCGCAGACGCTGTCCAATGGATGCACGCATGCACAATCACCCCCGGAAAGAATTGAAACATCCTATCACACAGTCTTGCGGAAGAACAGGCTCATCGCGGGACGGACGAGTTGCTTTCGGAGACCGACCGTCATTCCTGCGGCAGAGCGGAAAACGGCAGGACGACGACAAACTCGGCACCCTCACCCGGCCCCGGGCTCTCGGCGCTGATGGTGCCTCCATGAAATTTGGTAATGTACTTCGCAATGGCCAGCCCAAGTCCGCTTCCGCCCGTATCCCGTGAGCGACTGGTCTCGCCCCGGTAAAAGCGCTCGAAAATCCGCCGCTCCTCGCCAGGCATAAAACCACAGCCGTGGTCACGCACCCGCAGCTCAAATCCCTCGTAGAGCATGTCAAGCCCGAGATGAACCCTCCCTCCCGGGGAGCTGTACCGGACGGCATTGTCAACAAGATTGAAAACGAGCGATTCAAGCAGGGAGGCGTTTCCGGCCATGGCGGCCCGCCGGAGCGAGATCGCAGGGACGATCTGCACTCCTGCCGCCTCGGCCGCAGGCTGGATGGCAGAGGTCACCCGTTCGATAATCCGGACAAGATCAACCTGCTCCAGTTCGGGCCTGTGCCCCCCCTCCTCCAGCCTGTTGAGGAGGATGATATCCGCTACCAGTTCACGCAGGCGGGCAATATTGGCCGCCATCCGCCTGGTAAAGCGAAGACGGGTTTCCTCATCCGGTGGAGGGTCCTGCAACAGGGTCTGCACGTATCCGTCCATGATGGCCAGGGGAGTCTTGAGTTCATGGGAGGCATTGGCGGCAAACTCCGCCTTCATCCGCTGATAGGCGTACTGTTCGGTAATATCCCACAGGACCAGAAGGACTCCTTCGGACTGGCCCAGCGGAAGCAATTGCGCCTCGACCCTGGTCTCGTGCCGTCTGGGCAGTTCGGCCTCAAGCCGGACTGGCTGCCCTCCCTGGATGACCGCGTCCACCGCCCTGACAAGATCCGCCGAATCCAGCGCTTCATAATACGGCAAGCCATTGCCCAGCCTGGCCGGAGAAAATCCCGCGGCAAAGGCATCGTTCCAGAGGACAAGCCGTCCCTCCCCGTCAAGCACGGCAATGGCCTCGGTCATCGTGGAAAGCGTGCTCTCCAGCCGGTGCTTTTCGGCCCTGAGACTGGCTACAAGCCCCTCAACCCGCCCGGCCATGGTATTGAAGGCTGCGGCCAGCGTTACGGTCTCGTCCGTCCCCGAAAGCGAAATCCTGCCTCCGTACTCACCCTCGCCCCATCTGACAGCCTGGCTTGAAAGCGCAGCCAGGGGACGGACGATGATTCGGGCCAGCACCGTGCTGACGGCCAGAAACACAACGACAAGGAGAAAACCGGCCCCCATTGCGAGCCGCTCTCCCGAAGCCAGCATCTCGTCCACGGAGCGCAAATCCCGGGCCAGCCGGAGCACGTACCCGTTGCGCGACATTGCGACATACATCATCCGGTATCCCAGGGAGGCGGAGTCACGCACCGCCAGTCCCCAGCCGGAGGATCTGGCCTGCACCACCTCGCTGCGATCCCGGTGGTTTTCGAGTATCCCGGTATTCCCGATCAGGCTGTCAGCAATGACAAACCCCGCCTCATCGATAATACTGAGCCGGACCCCATCCAGACCGGCGACAACCCCGGAGAGATCCGGCATGCGGCCAGTCTGCACCGTACGGGCATCAGGAACCCTTGCAGGATCAGGGACCCTTGCAGGATCGGGGACCAGGCGCTCAACGAGGACAAGAAGATCCCGCATCCCGGCAGCAAGCCGGTCAAGGAGGACATCCTGAAACACCTGGCGCCCCCAGACAAAGCCCGAGACAAGGAGGATGCAGAGGGCCGCCCCCAGTACCAGTCTGAACCTGACTGCGGTTGTCATATCCTCTCCCCCCCGGATGATGCACTCTCCACAAGACCATACCCCGTCCCCGGCAGGGTCGAGAGAAGCCCGGCACGTGCCCCCATCCGGGCGCGCAAGCGCCGCACAAGCACATCCAGCGCACGGGGATCCTCAGGCGGGTCATCCCAGACATGGTCGATAATCCGGTCACGCACAAGATGCCGCCCGGCGTTGCGCAGCAGGAATTCGAGAAGACAGCCTTCCTTCGGTGTCAGGAGGACAGGCTCACCACCGTCACAGGACAAAAGCCGTTCGTCAGGCTGATAGCGCAGCTCCTGCCAGACCAGAACACTCCCTCCGGCCGCCCCGGCTCCACGGCTCCTGCGCAGGAGTGCCCGCACCCTGGCCAGAAGCTCGGGCATCGAAAACGGCTTGGCCAGATAATCATCCGCCCCGGCATCCAGACCGCCAACCCGTGAGATCTCATCACCGAGGGCTGTCAGCATGATCACGGGCAGGTCGCCGGTCGCAGGGTCCCGCCTGATCTCGCCACAGACCGCAATCCCGTCCAGCCCGGGCAGCATCCGGTCCAGAATCACCAGATCTGGTCTGGCTTTCGAGATCCTCGAGAGCGCCATCAGGCCACTGGCCGCCGTCTCCACGCTGTATCCGGCGCGCTCGAGATTCCATTGAATCAGCTCGCACATGTCGGCTTCGTCATCAACCACGAGAATCCGTTCGGTCATGGGCAACCCTCCCTCGACAGAAGATAGCCATACCCGCTTTTTTTTTCATTTGTCACACGTTTGTAACATCGCGGACCGATCTTCCACATACGAAGCTTTGGGGAACAGTCGCCGGCCAGG
>JAKPMW010000302.1 GCA_029548715.1 Spirochaetota bacterium
GGACCGTCGTGCATAGCTGCCTCTTGGGGAACATGGAGATGGGGACACGCTTTGTCCTCGGGGCCGTTGTTTCCTCCAACGAATTTATGGTTCGTGATGCCGGGCTCGGCCTGGCGGAAAATCCGTGTACGGATTGCGGGCTGTGCCTTGAGGCCTGCCCAACACGGGCCCTCGTCGGCCCGGGCCGGCTGGATGTCTCGCGCTGCATCTCCTGGTTGACCATTGAGTACAAAGGATTGATTGCGCGTGATCTCTGGCCCGCCATCGGGCGACGTGTCTTTGGTTGCGATGTCTGTCAGGACGTTTGCCCGCTCAACAGGGCGGGCGCGGTCTGGCAGGGTGGCCCGGCTGCTGTCCGGACAAGCCGGGCCGCGGGCGATCCAGGCGCATCCTGCCCGGGACACGGGCAAGCGGGTGCGAAGTCCGGGGAGGCGCGGGACAACCCCCGCACCGCAGAGTGCCCCGACGCGGAGGTCAGCGCGCTTTTTTCGACAGCAAACGCGCCCGGAGCATGGATTCCCCTGACTGAGCTTTTGGAACTGGCCGATGACGAGGCCGTCCGGGCGCGCTTTGCGGGGACGGCCCTCATCCGGGCCGGGCGGCGTGGTCTCGTGCGCAATGCGATTATTGTATGGAGCAATGCAGACACAGGCCCATCCCGCCGCCCGGCCAGCGGCGAGGCCTGCCGCGCTCGAGTTCAAAAATTGTGTGACGATCCCGATCCCGTTGTGGCCAAGACCGCGCGACAGGCATTGCGGGCACGCTCATCCCGGATGCATTACAAAAACTGAATGCGTATCCGGGATAGCCATGACAAAAACACGTTTTCAGCATACCGATCCCTCTCAGGATCAGCTGATAAACACGCCGGCCCGCTGCTCGTGTGGTTCGACAATGCAGACAAGCGGGACACCCTCAATGAGATGAATCACACCGGCCAATGCGCCATATTCGGGGAAGAGTTCTTCAAGCGCATTGGGATAGCGCAGGAAGGAGTCTTCGTCAAAGCGGGCCCGGCTGTCATCCGGAGTGACAACCAGATACTGCATATCAGCCTCGACCAGATCGTTGAAAAAATGCGTCCCGAGGGAGATTTCGGGGACCGCGCTGCCGGTTGACGTCACGATCTCAACGAGGATGGTAACACCGCTGATTTCGGCAAAGCTGACGGGGACCCCCAGCGAAGCCATGCTGCTTCCCCAGCGGCCCGGACCCGCGAGGAGGACTGGCCCGGAGGCGCCATCCCGGGTGATGCGCCGGAGAGAACGCGCTACCTCATGGCGGGCTGACTGGGCAAGCTGGGCGTATGACGAAGGTCGGACAAGGACTGTTCGCGCAAGGGTTCCTGCGAACCCCGAGCCAACGACCGGTCCGCTGGAGAGGATCGGCATGTTGTGCGTGTTGAGACGGTCAAGACTCATGTTGACAGTCTGGATCCGCCGGGCCTGGAATGGGCGGCATTGGAGGAGATTCAGGTGCAGTCCCCCTTCGCAGTCCCGCGTAAGGGCAAATTCGGTATCCACGGGACAGCCGTAGGCGGCTTCAAGTGTCCGGAGCATGGTGCGCAGTGCCGGGACAAATTCGGTTTGTTCAAGGAGTGCTTCGAAGTCAAGTTGCCAGCGGGCGATGCTTCGACCCTCGTAAGCGGCCCGCCGGGCCAGTTCCTGGTCAAGGGATGCAACCAGCTCGACTCCGGGAATGGATCCTGAGATATCGGTAAAATCGATGCACGAAAATCTGTTTGCATCCAGGTCAAGGATGTCCAGGCGTTCCTGGCAGGGCTGGGGGGTGTCGCCGGGAAAGGCCTGTGGTGCGTCGAGGGCCACAAGGCGGATGTGATCGTCGTCACTCCGGTCTACAGCCCTGGTTCCCAGACCAGCCACGAGACGGACAAAACCGGCCGCGGGATCAATTCCTTTTTTCCAGACATAGGGATTAAAGGAGTAGGCCACGCCTGCGGCGAGGGGGGCATGGCATCCATTGGTTGTGGTGCCCGAGACGCGTTGCACCAGGAGGGCCATCTGTTCATCAGAATCAAGGAGCCCGCGGTCTGCCCGATACAGCAGGGCCTCACGCGAGAGGGTACTGGCATAGACCCGGCGCACAGCTTCGCAAAACTCGCCCAGCCGCTCGTCCGGTGTCCCCTGGTTTGTGCAAAACACACTTTCATATTTACCAGAAAACGCATTTCCATAATTATCTTCAAGCAACGAGCTTGAGCGCACAATCAGGGGAGTCTGCCCGAAGTAGTCAAGCATTTCAGAAAACTGGTTGACAAGATCAGGGGCGAAGGTTCCTGAAAGCATGCGTTCCCGGGCGGTATCTGCCCCCTCAAGGACAGTCTCGGGGTCATGTTGCTTGCGCAGGACCCACCAGCAGTCATTGTCGACCATGTACGTGTAATAGATATCCGACCCGATAAAAAACGAGTCATGCTGTTCCAGCGGCAGGGTCAGCAGGCACTCGCGCTGAATGATGGCCCGTGCCAGGATAAAGCCCGCCGACTTTCCCCCGATAAGGCCGGTCCCGATCATCCGCCGGCGGATGCTGACAAGATGTGAGAGCTCAAGATATTTTCGTGCCAGATCCAGCAGGCGCTGGTCACGGGTAAAGATCATCCGTACAAGCTGTTCGAAGCGCTGCCGGATCTCGACCGGAGCCTTGTCAGGCCGGGAAAGAAATTCCTCGGCTTCAAGGAAAGCAGTTGTCCAGGGACCAAACCGGCGATTGGAGAAATCGATCCAGGATTGAGGCTGGCCTGAAAGGACCCGGGCAGCGGTTGCACTGTTTGTGACTGGCTGGCATGCCTCATCCGTAAAGTCATGCAGGGTAAAGAGGGTTGCTGAGCGCCGGCCCTCTGCCTTTTTGGGGAGCAGAAACAGGCCGTCTGCAGTGTGATAGAGATCAAGGATGACCTGTGCCGTCCCATGGATCTTGTCGATGGCGTGCGATGAGTGCCGGTTTCCGAGGAGGGCAAACCATGCTACCGTATCATAGCGGAAGAGGTAAGGGCATCCCAGGCGGAAAAAATTTCCGAGCATCCGGTCACTGTACCAGTCGGCTGAGAGTTCGGAGAGGCAGTCGAAGATATAGGCGACCCCGTACCCTTCTTCTTCAATAACGGAAAACACGGATGAAAGGAAGGGTTCAAATCCGTCGGAGGGATCCAGTTCGACCAGGCGTGGAGGGGTGGTCTCGGACGGGAGCCCAGGTTCTGTGCAGATGATACTCTGTCCGGCAAGCGGCAATACCTCCTGATGCTGGGCAAAACGGAAATAGACCAGCCTGCGTCCCTGCCTGAGTGAGGCCAGTGCAAATCTGCGGGCCAGGGGGAGATAATCCGCAATGTCCTCGACCTGCCAGACGACATTGTCGCCGGGCAAAAAACCGCAGAGCGCCTTGTCGAGGGCCGGAAACCCGCTTGTCCAGTCCGTGTCCATCCTGTTCATTATGCCGTCCTCAGCAGAATCCCTGCCTGCTTAGTATACCGCAGAATCCCGGATTAAAGTCTTGCCTAACTCTTCTCCGGCGCGTTGTATATTTTTCGCATGCTCGAACACCCCGATGATACCATCATTGCCCCGGTGACGGGAAGCGGGCCG
>JAKPMW010000468.1 GCA_029548715.1 Spirochaetota bacterium
CCAAGAAGCGGGAATGGTAATGCTTGCTCAATGGACTTGATCTGCTGTCTGACGCCAATACTCCCCTTGTTCCAGACAGCCCTGTTTTCCGTCCAGCCGCTATAGATATCGCTCATTGTCAGGCTCCAGATGAAGTCTCCGGCCATTGTATTGCCACAATGGGCGACGGTGTCAGCTTCCATGAAGCCAGGACCGGACACATCCCACGGCCCTGTCCTGATCTGAATCTGGCTTTTGAGCATGTTGCCTGGTTTGGTTCCTGAAATCCCTTTAGGATGTTTGACCCGACTGGCTTTCAGGATGCGGTCGATGGTGCTCGACGAAATGTCTCCCAACAGCGAAAAAACGGCTTCGGGAATGTTGTGCGCGACATGATCCAGAAAGGGGACCCAGAGAGGGAGCAACGCTTTAAGGCGCCTGCTGCAGGGCTGGTCAGCACTGAGCCAGATTGTCTCGATAGCCTCAATGAGTTTTGGATCGCTGTAGACAGGTTTTCTCCCAGCCTTCTTGGGCGTTTGCTGGATCTTTTTGCTCAGAAGCCTGATTGCATACTTCCGGTTGTAATGGCAGACTTGGCAAAACTCGTCAAGAATCCGTGCCTTGTACTCCTTGTTCGCCTTGCGATATCTTGACTTGATTTCTTTGAGATAGGCTCTCTTTTCGTTCTTTCCCATGCTGGTAACCCTTGTTTCTTCGGTTACCTGAATTGTGATGCAACGACCCTTTTGGACTACCCCCTTCGGTTACATTAATTGCGATGCAACTCGCTTTTTTACTGGATCAGCAACAGTCACAGCAGGTACAATCATAATGGGGAACAGCCGCACCCGACCGGGCCTGAGGACTGTTCCCAAAAAATTTGAAGTACAACGGGGAACGGCAACCAATGAAGCTCGAACACGGTTTTGAAATATTGCGAACCTTGAAGATTCCGGAACTGGCATCCGAGGCGCGTCTCTACCGGCATGTCAAAAGCGGTGCCGAGCTGGTTTCGATCTCCAACGCCGATGACAACAAGGTCTTCGGCATCAGCTTCGGCACACCACCCCGGGACTCGACCGGTGTGGCCCACATCCTCGAGCACTCCGTCCTCTGCGGTTCAAAAAAGTATCCCCTCAAAGAGCCCTTTGTCGAACTGATCAAGGGGTCGCTCAACACCTTTTTGAACGCCTTTACCTATCCCGACAAGACCTGCTATCCCGTTGCCAGCCAGAATGTGCGCGACCTCTACAACCTGGCTGATGTCTACCTGGATGCGGTCTTTCATCCCCTGATCGACGAGTGGACCTTCATGCAGGAGGGCTGGCATTACGAGGCGACCGACCGCAAGGGGCCCCTCACCCGCAAGGGCGTGGTCTACAACGAGATGAAGGGTGTCTATTCATCCCCCGACAGCCTGCTGCATGAATTTTCGCAGCGCATCCTCTTTCCCGACACGATTTACGGCAATGATTCAGGCGGCGATCCGCGCGTGATCCCCTCGCTGGACTATGCTTCCTTTACCGCATTTCGCGAGCGCTACTACCACCCCTCGAATGCGCGGATCTGGTTTTGGGGTGATGATGATCCCGAAGCACGCCTCGTCTGGCTGGACGAGCGCCTGAAGGATTTTTCGGCCAAAAACTGCGAGGCCGTTGTCCAGCCCCAGCCGCGCTTTTCAGCCCCCCGCCTGGAGGAGATGCATTACGCCGCCTCGCCCGACGAGGACAAGGCCATGTGTACCCTCAACTGGCTCCTCCCCGAAAAACACGACGCCCAGCTCACGCTCTCGCTGCACGTCCTCGAGGAGATCCTGATCGGCCAGTCCGCCTCCCCGCTCAAGCGGGCCCTGATCGAAAGCGGTCTCGGAGAGGCTTTGGCCGGTGTCGGCCTGGAGAGTGAACTGCGCCAGATGTATTTTTCGGTCGGCCTGCGCGGAATCGCCGCGGCCGACATCCCCCGGGCCGAGGCCCTTGTCCACGAGACGCTCGAGGCACTCGCGGCCGGCGGAATTGCCCCCGAAATCATCGAGGCCGCCCTCAACACGGTCGAGTTTTCGCTGCGCGAGCGAAACACAGGGCGCTTTCCCCAGGGCCTCTCCGTCATGCTGACCTCGCTCACCACCTGGCTCTACGGGCGGGACCCCTTCATGCTCCTGCCTTTCGAACGGCCGCTTGAGGAACTCCGCTCGCGCCTTGCCTCCGGCGAACGCGTCTTCGAGCAGTTGATCCGCGAACTCTTTATCGACAATCCCCACCGGGCCAGCCTGCACCTCGTGCCCGATCACGGTCTGGCCGCCCGCCAGGCCGCCGAAGAGGAAGCCGGGCTGGCCGAGATCCGCGCTGGCCTGGTCCCCGCAGCAGTGGACCGGATCGTCGAGACCACCCGGGAACTGGCACGACGACAGCAGCGCGAGGATGATCCGGCAGCCCTGGCCGCACTCCCCTCCCTCAGGGTGAGCGACCTTGAGCGCGCAGCAAAAATCGTCCCCCGGGGCGAATCCCGCCGGCCCGGCCTGATCATCAGCACACCGGAGACCTCCGGAATCGTGTATGCAGACCTGGCCTTCGACCTGGCCGGCATGCCGGACGAACTGCTCCCCTGGGCACGCACCTGGGCCCA
>JAKPMW010000361.1 GCA_029548715.1 Spirochaetota bacterium
ATGGGGACCCGGAGTAACGGAGTCTCTCAATACCCTTATCAGGGGGCTCGCTGCCCGTGGCATCACGCTGATCACCCCGGGGGACGATCCCGAGACCTCCCAGCCGGATTTCTCGATCAATAACCTGGTCAGGGTCTTTCCGGTGGATACGATTGACCAGATCCGTTCACCACGCCGGGCCGAACAGTTTGCCAGGGTCCCCGCCGGCTATGCGCTTGCACCGGCAAGCCTGCCCGGGTCACGACTCTCGGGGCCGGCCCTCTCTGCAGCCTGGGCCGCTGGCATGGCATGCAGAATTCGCAGTCTGTCACCTGATGCTGAAACCGGAGTCATTGCAGAAGTGCTCCTCCGCTCAAGTGAACTGCGCGGCGAGATTCTCGCATCCAGAAGCTTTTTGAACCACGGGCTTCTTTCTCCCAGAATACTCCCCGCTGTCATCTCCAACCGCAATGAACTCGCCTCAATGATGCTCCGGTTCTCGCGCATGGCCCACAATCCGTACAAGGACGCCGAGTCACTGTTTTGTGACGGTTTTCTCAAGACACTGGCCCCGGGTACCATGATCATTCCGCTGCCCGAGGCACTTGCAGGAAAACGCTTTACCCGGGCATACCAGTACTTTGACCGCAAGGCGCTGTATCATGGCGTTCCCGCCACAGCCCCCCGCTACGACGCCAATGAACCCTTTGCCCCCAGCCAGGACGAGCGCGACGAACTGGCACTTGTCGCCTGGAGGGGAAGCCTGTTTCTCTTTTGCACACGCAACGGAAACAGGGGCTGGATCATCAACTATGAAAGCCTGCCCTCGCACGGACAGTCCTTCGGCTTTGACCAGGATGATGGCCTGTTTTTTCTCGCAACCCGGCACGGGGAAATCATGGTACTGGATCCTGCCAGCGGGCTGATTCTGCCGGTCGCAATTCAGACCGCATCCGGGATCTTCCGTTACCCGGCCATACCGACGGATCACGGAAACGGGCAGCTCTCGATTGCCGTCGATGCCCGTCAAAACACGCTCTGGATCACGGGCAGCGGCAGTCGCTATCTGACCCGCCTGACCTGGACCAGAAGCGGGGGACTGGTACATATCCGCTACCAGGAAGAAATCGACGCACATGGACTTGTCCTTGCGGATGCCCCCTTCTCCCCGCTTGCGCCCCTGGACAACTACCTTTCGCCCGCGATCCTCCATGGAAACGGAACATTCAATGTCCTGACTTCCGGAAAAAAACCGCGCTACCTGCGACTGAATGCACGTGGTGCGCTGATTCCCGGACAGCAATGAACGTGCCCGGTCTGAAGGCTGCCGCCCCCGGAGGATGGCCTGGCCTGGGTGCGTGCAGCATTGTCCTCTCAATTGTTGTTGCCTGCTGCAGTCCCCAGGGTGAGTGGTTTGGTGTGACTGAAGCACCACGCAGTGAGACCCTTGTTGTCAACAACGGAACAGAACCAGAAACCCTTGACCCCGGACTGATGAACGGGAGCATCGAAGGACACATAGCCTTCAACCTTTTTGAAGGTCTGACCCGGTTCGATCCAAAAACCCTCGAACCACTGCCCGGAGTCGCCACCAACTGGCGGGTCTCTGATGATGGTCTTGAATGGACCTTTTTTTTGCGAAAGACGGCACGCTGGTCCGATGGCCGTCCCCTGACCAGCCATGACTTTGCCTGGAGCTGGATTCGCCTGCTGGCTCCCCAAACCGCCGCCCGGTACGCATCATTCCTGTTTCTGATCAAAAACGCCGAGGCATACAACCTGGGCAGCCTGACAAACCAGCAGGAGATAGGGATACGCTGTCCTGATGATCACACCCTGGTTGTGACCCTGGTCCGGCCTGCCCCCTACTTTGCGTTCATGACAGCTTTTTATGTGACCATGCCGGTCCCCAGACACAGCATTGAACGCCACGGTTCACGCTGGACAGCTCCGGGAAACCTCGTCTCCAACGGTCCGTTTGTGCTTGCGACCTGGCAGATGCACCGCAAGATCGAACTGGTCAAAAATCCGCAGTACCACGAGGCTGATCAGGTTTTTCTGAAAAAAATCATCTTTCTGCCAATAGAGGACACCGGGACCGTCCTGAATCTGTATCGCCGGGGAGATATCGACCTGCTCTTCGATGTTCCACTCGAACTGTATTCATGGCTGCGCACCAGACGCGATTTCTCTACAACTCCAGGCTGGGGTGTATACTACTACAAATTCAATATTTCCCGAAAACCGCTTGATGATGTCAGGGTCAGGCGGGCACTCTCCCTGGCGATTGACAGAAAACGGCTGACCAGTGATCTGCTTGGACAGGGGCAGGTACCCGCCTTTTCATTTACGCCTCCCATACCCGGCGTGTATGCACCACCAGAGGGAACCGGGTATGATCCAGATACTGCCCGCCGCCTTCTTGCTGAAGCCGGCTATCCCGACGGAAACGGATTTCCCCCTGTACAAATCCTCTACAATACCATCGCAACGGATTTTCACAAGCACGTGGCCGAGGTCCTGCAGGCGATGTGGAAGCAGGAACTGGGTATCCATCTTGGACTTGAGATTCAGGAGTGGAAAACATATCTCAAATCGATCGAAAACAGGGAGTACGACATTGCCCGGGCCGGGTGGGTCGGTGACTTTCCCGATCCGGGAACCTTTCTTGACCTCTTCCTCCAGCCCGATGGCAACAACAACACCGGGTGGACACATGCCGACTACTCGAAACATGTTGTGAATGCACTCTCCGACAAGGATCAGGCAAGCCGGATGCGTTCCTTCTACCGTGCCGAGTCTGTCCTGATGGATGAACTCCCGGTCATGCCCGTGTTTTTTTATGCCTTCAGCATGCTGAAAAAGCCCTGGATTGAGGGAGTATACGAAAATCAGCAGGATATTCATCCCCTGCGCTCGGTACGGATCAGGAGGGCGCGAAAATGATCAGGCGAATGGTACAGAGGCTGCTCTCGACGCTCCTGGTGCTCTTTTGTATCGTCAGTGCCACCTTTTTTCTCGTCCGCCTTGCACCCGGGGGACCCTTTGACACCGAACGTGCACTCCCGCCCGAAACCCGCGCCCTGCTGATGAAGCAATACGGACTTGATCTGCCCCTGCATGAACAGTACATCCGGTATCTGGACAACCTCCTGCACGGCGACTTCGGGACATCGATGAAGTATCCGGGAAAGTCTGTCTCCGAAATCCTGTTTGAGGGTCTTCCATACTCGGCAGGTCTTGGTGGCCTGGCCCTGATGTCTGCCATCCTCGCCGGAGCCGGAATGGCCTGGCTGACTGTACGCCGCCCTGAAGGGAGTGCTGACCGCTGGATGGTCAGGATCTCGCTCGTTTTCCTGTCACTTCCCGGCATCATCATCGCACCGTTGTCAGTCCTGGTATTTTCCCTCTGGCTCGGGCTGCTGCCAGCCGGCCTGCTTGAGGGGCCCGAACACCTGATCCTGCCCGTTATCTCCCTGGCGCTCCCGCTGGCTGCCAGGATTTTTCTGCTCATGCGGGACAGTGTTCGCACCCAGTCCGCCGGGACATGGTTCAGGGCAGCCATCGGTCGGGGCATCCCCCCTTCGGCCCTCTACCTGCGGCACGTCCTCCGGCATGCACTGGCCCCGGTGGCGGCATTCCTTGCCCCGGCCAGTGCGGCTCTCCTGACCGGAAGCATTGTGATTGAAACCGTGTTTATCCTCCCCGGAACAGGTCGCCATTTTATCCAGGCGGCCCTCAACCGTGATCTTACCCTGATACTCGGGACGGTCATTCTCTACAGCACAATTCTGCTCCTCTTCAACTTTCTGGCCGACATCATCCTGATGCTGCTTGATCCGGCGCGTGAAAAATCGGAGGGCACTGCATGAAATATTTTCTGACAGCCTGCGCGTTTCTGGTCTGCATGTTGTTACCCGAAATACTCGCCCTTTCAGCCGTTGAACTTGACCTGACCAACGGAAATGCCCCTCCCGGCCTGTCCCATCCTTTCGGGCAGGACCTCAAGGGGCGCGACCTTTTTGCCCGGGTGATCCACGGAGCCCGGCTTTCACTGATGATAGGGCTTGCAGCCACCCTGGTCAGTTGCACAATCGGGACCTTCTGGGGTGCGGTTGCCGGTTTTCGCGGGGGAAAAACGGATGCCATCATGATGCGTATCGTTGACTTTCTCTTCGGTCTTCCGTTTATGTTTGTTGTTATTATTGTCCTCTCCTTTTCAGGCCGTTCGGTGGTTCTTCTCTTTCTTGTCCTGGGCCTGATCCACTGGCTGACCATGGCACGGGTCATCAGGGCCGAGGTTGTCCTGCTCAAGCACAGGGAGTTCGTCCAGGCAGCCCGCGCCACCGGATGCAGTACCTGGCGCATCCTTGTGCGACATATCCTTCCCAATATCAGCGATACGGTCATCGTATACATGACCTTTACCATCCCCGGGGTGATTCTGGAAGAAGCCTTTCTATCGTTTCTCGGGCTTGGGGTACCTGCTCCGGACGCCAGCCTGGGGACCCTTGTCAGGGAAGGCATCGTCACGCTCTCGGTGCATCCCTGGCAGCTGGCCTTTCCGGCCGCTTTTCTGCTGATGATCATTTTTTCTGTCAACATCCTTGCCCGCAGGATCCAGCACAGCCTGACTGCCCATTCAGGAATGACCGCCTCGGGCATTAATCACTAAAGCCAATGGGTTTGCCTGTCTGGCGCCTGCTGTCTATACTTGGTTTGCGGGAATATCAGAAACCGATCCCACACATTAAATGGAGGACATCTCACATGAAGCGAATACTTGTTCTGGCAAGCATTGCAGTCCTTGCCCTTTCTCTCCCGGCTTTTGCCGACAAAAACGGGGGCAGTCCGATCATTGGCGGAGGGACAGGCGTTATCACAACACCCACCGCCTACACCATCGGCCAGGGAGGGCTTGATGTCGGATTTTACTTTATCACAAAATCCACAATGGCAGCCTCTGTCGGATTCGGATTTATTGACAAGCTCGATCTCTCGTTTGGTTTTGAACTGGACGATGATACCGGAGTTGATGCCGATCCGTTTTTGCACATCCGCGGAAAATACCGCTTTTCGGGAGAAAACCGCGGACAGGATACATGGGCCTTTGGTCTTGATGTCGCCCTCGCCATGGGTGATCAGGCCAGCAGCCTTGACAATCCGTCTTCACCCGCCTTTACCATGTATATCGTCAACTCGTTTTTCCTGGCCAGCTTCCAGTTCAACTGGGGTGTCGGATACACGTTCGGGTATGATGACAATATCAACTTTATGGTTGGCATCTCCAAGCTGATTGTTCCCAGCTTCTACATCGAGGCTGACTTTTCAAACTATGCCAACCGCTACTTCACCACTGGCGCCGGAGCCCATGCCAATATCGGCCGTGGAGTGGGAAATATCGCAGCCCGGCTCCACCTCTTCGAGGGTGTCCTGCGCCTGACCCTGGGACTCTTTGATGCATTCGATGCATCCCGGGAGATCGGCCTGGGTGCCGCCCTCAAGCTCAACTTCTGACGTATATCCTTGTCTGGCTGAAGGCAGTCCCGCGTGGACTGCCTTTTTTTAGGCATTTTTTTAAGAGACCGCCCATAATTTCTCCATTGTACCCGGACATTGGACATGCTACACTTGGCCTGTTGATAGTTTTGGATCGTGCCGATGTATAACTGTTGCTGCACCACCATTTCTCATGCGGGGTTTGACATACCATGTATGTTCGCTTTTATGGTGTTCGCGGGTCCATCCCCACACCCATGCGCACCGAAGAGTACATGGACAAGCTGAGGGGGGTGCTTGAGCGGGCCAGCTCGGCCGATCTTTCCACCCCGGATGCACGTGAAGCCTTTATCACCGGCCTCCCCTTTCATCTCAGGGCCACCTATGGCGGAAATACATCCTGCGTCTATCTCAATATTGAGGGGACCCATATTGCCCTGGACATGGGGAGCGGATTGCGCCTCCTTGGCCTTGATCTCTTGACCAAGTCATTTGGCAGGAACAGCGATGAGATCCATATTTTTCTCAGTCATACCCATTGGGATCATATTCAGGGACTGCCGTTTTTTGTTCCCGCCTATCTTGAGGGCAACAGGATCAATATCTACTCACCATCCAGCAATGTCGCTGACAGACTCGAGATGCAGCAATATGCCCAGTTTTTTCCCATCTCCCTGCGCGAGATGGGCGCCGAATTCAACTATTTCCAGATCGAACTCAACAAGACCTATCCCGTCAGCAATTTTACCGTCAGCTCGATCAAGCTCAATCATCCCAACAATTCCTATGCCTATCGCTTCGACCATGCCGGGAAAAGTGTTGTCTATGCCACGGATACCGAGTTTAACGAACAGAGCATCGATTTCATCCGGGGCTGTGTCGAGTTTTTCAAAAACGCCGATCTCCTGATCTTCGATTCGCAGTACACATCCAAGGAGTCCTTTGAAAAACTCCACTGGGGACACTCTTCGGCCAATACCGGAATCGATATCGCCATAAAAAGCGGCGTCAAGCGGCTGGTGTTTTTCCATCACGAGCCCGGGTATCCGGACCGCCAGCTCTCCGAAATCTACAAGGATATCATCCGATACCGGAACATGGTCGCCCGCAGCCGCGACCTCGAACTGATCCCGGCCTGGGAGGGTCTCGAGATCACCCTCTGACGCCCCTTATCCTGCTTTACAGATGCGAGAGTGCCCACTCGTCGCCGGCCAGGAGGCAGACCAGCATACCAAGGCAGAAAAATCGCTCCAGCGCGTGCCGGCTCTCTGCGGGTGTCAGTCCAAAACCCGGCACCAGCCGCCCCCTGGTGATCTCGCCCGCAACCTGACGCAGCCCGTTTGTCCATGCCTCATGAAGAAGGTTTTTTGCCGGTTGACCTGCCAGACCCGAGACACGCAGGCAATCTGCAAACCCGGTCCGCGCAACAAGAAACCTGAGCAGACCCAAGGCATGTACCCGCCTGACAAGCTCGTCAAGTTCCCAGCCCGGATGGCGATTCCCTGATCTGACAAGCATTGCTGCCAGGCGGCTCCCGTTGGCGGACAACCAGGCCAGAGCCTGCGCCTGGCCTGTCACGGCAGCCTGTCCTTCCCCCAGAGACCTCCGCAGCCTGGCTCTGAGCGAATGCGCCCCAAGCGCCGGGCTGATCCAGGATTCAATTGCTTCCCAGAAGGATGCAGGAGCAAACCAGAGCGGAATCCGGCCTTTGCTGGCCGCTTCAGCCAGACGATCGGCTCCACCATTGACCAGCCACATCCGCCAGACAGCACGCATGCCCCGCCCGACAGCCTGATACGCACAGTCCAGTACGCCATGGGTCATGTTCCCCTGAAGAACATCCGAAACAAGCGAATCCTGCAGCATGGCCAGGACAAGCCGCTCCCAGGGGCGCTCCTCACCGCTGGTGGACCGGCAAATCACATGGCAACGCTTTTGTTCGGCTGCAGAAAGCGAAGAGGCTGCAATCCTTCCCGAACGCAACAATGGAACGAGCATATCCTCTGTCAACTGGTGCCTCTCGTTCAGTTTTCTGAACAGCTCGCCAGTCTCCCTGGGAGCAAGCTGTTCAAGAAGATCCTCAACCGCAGGAACGATCCCCGAAAGACCCCCAAGGAGCCCGGCCGGATCGCTCACGGTCCTGCACCGCCCCTGTTCAATCATTCCCATCCGCCTGAGGGCCTTTCCTGAAACAACAACCTCCGCCTGCGGAAGCGAGATCCTGTACATTGGCTGGACAGATTCAGGACAAAGCCGCGTGAGGCTTGCCAAAAGGCTGCCCAGTTCGTCCCTGTTCGCAACGGAGATCACGCAGGGTCCAGCGGATTTTTCAACCGGCTCAAGGAAGACAGCATCAGGGCCGGTGATTTCAAGGGATTCGGGAAACAGCAGGGAGAGAAGAAGATACGGCTCAGAGGGAGACATACTCGGCCAGCCCGTTGATCCGCCACTGAAGCGGTACGACAAGCCGGACCCCGCCCGACGGGATCCGGGTCCGTGTGACAAACTCGGCCATTACCCGTGTTGCCAGCGGACGGCCCGACTGGACAGAGCAGAGCTGGATAACCCTGATTTTTCCGGCTGCATCCGGGGTTTCTGGGGACTCAATCCCCAGGGTACTGATCAGCGCATCCTGCCCATCAACGACATCCCGGACCCGCTGGTGGTAGAGAATCCTCGCGTGTACAGGCCGGTCAAACTCCACACGCACCGGAATAAACTCGCCCAGCAGGGGAAATACGGCAAGCCCGGCAAACGTGGTCTCGGCACGGGTCAACTGGCGGGCACCAGTTCCTGTGTCGTATGATACAACCTCCCCGCTCGTCGAGTCGAGCCAGAGCGTGATTTGTGAACCCTGGGCAGGCAGACGCAAACGCGCCAAGAGCGGAGCGATCATCCCGGCATTGTGCGGCTGATACCCGACATGGTGCTGGTCAAGGGTTACCACCACGCAGACAACCGTCGAAATAACCCTCTCAACCCGCAGCGTCAGGGCAGCCTGATACTCGAGCTCGACTGTGCGCGCGATCGGCGACCCGGTGCTGACAGTCAGGTTTCCCCTGAGGGCAACCCGGTATCCTCCCCGCAGGGGAAGAGCCCATCCCGTTTTGGTCCCGTTTTTTTCCAGACCGGACGAGGTCTGACAGCCTGTCAGCAGAGGTCCCCAGAGCATGAGGGATATCACGAGCACCCGACCAGCCAGAGCCCCGGACTTCATCCCGCTTCCTCATCCAGGACAAGGCTGGCCGCGCCGAGCAGGCCTGCATCGTTTCCCAAAGCGGCGGGCAAAACCCGGCAGGCCCTTCCTGCCGCCGGTAGAACCCTGAAACGGAAGCTCTCCTCAAGTGGATCAAGCAGGACCGGGCCGGCCGCTGCAATTCCCCCGCCGATAATGACGGCCTCGGGATTAAGAAGATTGGCCGCCGAAGCAAGGGCCGTCCCCAGCATCTGGCCAGCCTCACGGACAAGGATGCCGGCCCAGGGATCCCCGGAAGAAGCGGCTTCAACGATATCCAGCGGCTCGACAGCCCGCCCGCTGATGCGTGCAAGCATGGTCTCCGGATGACGCTTGACGATGTCCCGGGATCGCTCACGCAAGGCCCAGGCAGAGGCATAGGCCTCGATACAGCCTGTCCCTCCACAGGTACAGCGACGTCCGTTGGGATCAACAATCATATGTCCGAATTCGCCCGCATATCCCGAGGCCCCGGAGAGTACCCGGCCATGGACGATCACCCCACCGCCGATCCCTGTTCCGAGAGTAATGACAAGTGCGGTATCCATCCCCCGTGCGGCACCCCAGCGATGCTCGCCGTGGGCTGCATTATTGGCATCATTATCCATGCAGACACGATCAGACAGGCCGGCAAAGACCTCTTTCATGGACACGTCAACCAGATGGGAAATGTTTTCAGAATATCCGGCAATGGCCGCCCTGTCCCTGTCAATCGCGCCAGGGGCGCCTACCCCGATGCCGGCAATCCGGCCGTCCAGCCCCTTGGTCAGGCGCCCTGCCATTTCCTGCAGGACCGCTATCGCCTGTTCGCGTCGGGGTGGAACCGCCTGACGATCCCGTGAAACAATCGTGCCATCAGGCAAAACCATGGCAGCCTTGAAAAACGAACCTCCAATATCGAAGGAAAGAACCCTGTCCATGACCCAGACCTTGGCCTAAAACTGCTGTGATTGCAGGTAGCGCAACCGGTCAGCAATCGAGTCACGCTGGCTCCCGGGCGGAGCGGTCTCGAGAGCCCTGGTAAAATGCCCGATACAGGTCGTGCGTTCGCGCAACTGGTAGGCAACTTCACCCAGGGCCGCATGCAGCCTGCTGGCAGCAGCCCCGGCGGGTTTTCGCTCAAGCAGCCTTTCGAGCTTGACCCGTGCCTGCTTCCATTCAAAACGCTCAAACTCGGTTTTTTCGATCTCATCAACACCCTGCCTGACAAGGGTATCCCGCCAGACCTGGGGCCAGCCGGTTTCAAGTACCCTCAGCCACTGATCACGCCGGGAAAGATCCCCCAGGGCGGTAAAGTAGTCAACCAGTTCGACAGCATACTCCGGATCCTTCGAACCACCCATGGCAAGTGCCTTAAGCTGGTGATAGGCCGTGTCCACACCCCATTCACGCAGTCTTGTCAGGGCCACCCTGGCCTTGGCTCCATTGGTTGCCTTGGCAAGGAGCGCTGCCAGCTCGGGACGCCGCTCACGGGTCCGTTCCTCAAGCGTACGGAAAAATTCTTCGGCCGATGCCTCATTGTACCCGCCGATGTGGTAGGGCAGTCCGCGCGAATCAGTCAGGACAATCACCGGAAACCAGCGGGCACCATAGCGGGCCTGGAGCTGCCTTCCACCCTGCCAGCGCTCGGGATCGCTTTTTTTCAGTGCTTCAGTCATGTCCACCTTGACAACCTCGTAGAGCCGCCAGGGATTCCATGCTGCATTCGTCAACACATTCTGCTCAAGCTGACTGCAGGCATGGCACTCATCGGACTTTGAGACAATTATGAGAATGTCTTTTGCGGAGGATCCGGCAGCCTTGACGGCAGAATCAAGTGAATCATGCGTCCGCTCCGCCGAGCAGGCAGCAAACACAGCCAGCATGAGCAGACAGGAAATTCGGTAACCCATGAGCGACAACCTCCAGAAAGTGAACGGACCTCCTGTAATCTATCACGGGAAACACTCAGGATACAACCCCGCTCTCGGCAAGCACCTCGCTGATTTTTTCGAGTACCCGCTCACGCTGCAGGGGCTTGATGATATATCCCGCTGCACCCAGTTCCCTGACTTCAAGAACAGTCTCCTTCTTCCCGATTCCGGAGACGACGACACAGAGCATCTGTGGCCAGTGCATCCTGATATGCCGCAGGGTATCCACCCCGCTTGTTCCCGGCATGGTAATATCGAGCGTCACAAGGTCAATCTGGTCCGCCCTGGCTTCGAGGCAGGCAATCGCATCATCGCCACTGACGGCCACCGCGGCAATCGTATGGCCGCCCTTGACCAGGATCTGTGAGAGCTGGGTTGTCACAAATGCCGAATCATCAACCACAAGAATGCGAGCCAATCCGGTTCTCCTCACTGCCTGAACAGGATGTCATGAATACGGTTGAGGTACTGCATGAGCAGCCTGCGCTTGACCTCATCGGAAAATTCGGGCGCATCCTGTCCGGCCCGCTGGTTGGTATTTGTCGATGCGACAATGTCGGTTGGCCTGAGGGCATTTTGCCTGGCCACAGCCGGGCCGATCCATGCGAAAGAGAGATTGGCAATATCGGTTGAAGCGACAAAGTTTCCGTCGGCAACATCCTGCGCGCGCACCTGTCCCTGAATGGCAACCTGTTCAGTCTGCCCGTTGAGCAAGAGGCTGTGATTTCCCCTGAAGGCGATTATTCCGTTTGTAGCGATACTGTCAACAACCACCGCGATTGTCGTGGCAAACTCACGCTCACTGGTGTACTCGAGGTTGTTGTTCCTGTTGAAGGTTGTATTGTTGTCGATCGAGGGCAAAAACGAAAAGGTCTTGAGATCAGGCTTGCCCAGATTCAGTTTTTGCGTATCACCAGCCTTCATTTCGGTTCGATAGCGCACAAGATTCCGGTATGAAAAGCGGATTTTGAGGATATCACCGGGAACAACCTTGCCCCGGGACGAAAACAGGTGCCCGTCCTGCCAGAGGGAGACCCCGGCCAGCGGGACACCCGGGCCAAGCAGGCAGGCCAAAAGCGGCAGACACCAGTACCCCAGTTTCATCGTTTCATACCTCGCTCAGCAGTTGTCCCAGTTGTATATCGGCATACGGGTACGTCAAACCCAGCCAAAAAAAACGGGAGACCGGATCGCCCGTCTCCCGTTGTACCTGGATGCAACACCCTACTTCTTCTTGTGCCGGTTGGCACGTCGCTTTTTTTTGCGCTTGTGTGTCGCGATCTTCATGCGCTTGCGTTTTTTTCCGGACGGCATGGAAACACGCTCCTTGTGCTGGAATCACTGCCCCGGAATCTGGAACAGTGCGCGTAGCCGTGTAAAAGTACGCATAAACCGTGAAAGCGCGTATTTTTTTTACTCAAGCAATCGTGCCAGGTTTTCGTCTGCAGACGAAAACCTGCGCAGGGCCTCCCGCACCTTTTCCTCATCACCCCGCTGACAGCACAAAACGGTATCTCCCGACTGCACAACGAGCATGTTTTTCAATCCGCTGACAAGGACCATCCCATCAGGGGCGTCGGACAACACAATGCAATCCCGTGTCTCATTGACCAGACCGGGACCAATCCGGCAATTGGCCTGGCTGTCGGTGCGGATATAACGGGCAAGGTCCTCGTAGGACCTGAGCGGATCCCAGACAAGGCTGGAGGGCACGAGCAGCCAGTTGCGGATCCGGGAGAGAAAGCCGGACGGGATATCAGGTTCATCTGCACCCTGCGACGTCTCGGAAAGGACAGTCAGGGCATCCACCAGAAAGGTAGCCGTATTCCAGAGGTGGATCCCGGTCATCCAGAGCCCCCCCCTGTCTGCTGCCGCCTCGGCCTCACTCCGGGAGCAGGAGGGAAAAAAGCGGCGGACATCCCTTCCGACAACATGGCCCGAGCGGATGCAGGCATCACCCGGCAAGATGCAGTCATACCCGGCACGTATCTCAGAAACCGCTACCGTCCCCGTAACCACACACCCTGTGGCATGGGCCAGACGGGCAGCATCATGGACGAGGTCGGAAAACGCCAGGTCATCTCCCGCAATCATTCCGGCCGGACAGGTCACTATCTGGGAATCCGGCTGAATACGGGCGATCTCTTCGGAGACAGCGTAGATCTGAGCCAGACTACCCCCGGTTTTTGGAACAATCAGCCCGTGCCAGGATTCAGGGAGAATTTCGGCAACGACCTGGACCACCTGGGGGGGACAGACGATCCGCATGCGATCGGGCTGAACGACGGTCAGCATACGTTCCCAGGCGGCTTCGAAAAGAGTCTTGCCACCAAAAAAAGGACGGCAGGAAAACGGGTGAGCCTTTCTGTCAAGCGGCCAGAGTGCCCGCTGCTCATCTCCGACGGTGAGGATTCCAAAGAGGCTGGAACTCATTCCTGCACCTCCTTCGCACAGTGTGCGGCGATGCGTTCGTAATCCCTCGCATGAAACCAGACAAGGGACGGCATCCGGCGGAAAAGCATGATTTGTCTGTGGGCCAGGGCCCTGGTATTGACCACGCACTCATGCCGGGCCTGATCGAGTGATATCCGGCCTTCAATGCACGCCAGGCACTCCCGATAACCAACACCCTGCATGGAGGTCATCCCCGCATGACAGCCACGCTCGACAAGGCGGGAAACCTCGGCAAACAGCCCGTCCGCAAACATCCGTTCAACCCTCGCCTCAATCCGGGCAGCCAGTTCGTCCCGATCCAGTATCAGCCCGACAAGGGCATATTTCCACGGACCCGGCCTGGTTTGTTCCCTGTGCAAGCGGGTAATGCCTGTTCCGGTCAGATAGAGGACTTCAAGCGCCCGGATGATCCGGCGAAGATCGCCGGGAGAAAGACGGTCTGCAGTTTCAGGATCTCTGGCCACCAGCTCGGCATATAACGAACCCGGGGCTTCCTGCTCGCGTGATTCAAACTGCCTGCGCAACCCGGCATCACGGGCCGGACCGTCACACAGCCCCTCAACCAGCCCCCTGACGTAGAGTCCGGTCCCCCCGACAATCACAACCGGCCTCTTTGCCTCCAGGGCAGCAGCAATATGCTCCCGAGCCTGGCGAAGATGTTCACCCACACTCCAGACCTCAGCCGGGTCGACGCAGTCTATCATGACATGCTCAAGTGTTGCCCGTTCGCGGGCATCAGGTTTGGCGGTTCCGATGTCCATTTCGCGGTAGACCTGCATGGAGTCCACCGATACGGCAAGAGCGCCGCTCCCTCCAAAAACAGCACAAGCCGCGGCAGTCTTGCCCGCGGCTGTTGGCCCACAGAGTACAGGGATGGTCATCGGGTCCCGATTACATCAAACGTCGTCCTGCATCTTCCGGGAGACAGAATCCACCCCGGTCTTGATCGGGATCTTTTCGTCAAGGAGCTTTGAGATCGCCAATACGGCAAGCTTGTCCCGCATCTTGCTGATTTCCTCAGAAGACGTCGTAGTTGCAATATGCTGCGAGATCTTCATGGCAGCCACGCACATCTCATAGCGGTTTTCGTTGCGGTTGAGCAACTTCTCAAACGGAATGGCCATTATCCAGGGCTCCTTTTCGTTCCAGGATGATGCTCCGCACTTCGTTGTATGCGGATTCAAAATCGCTGTTGGTTACAGAATAATCAAAAAACTTCTCTTCTTCAAGCTCCCTGACAGCATTGGCCAGCCGCAATGCCCGCACCTCGGGAGACTCGGTACTCCGCCCAAGGAGCCTGCTTTCAAGAGTGGCCACATCCGGAGGCTTGACAAAGATCTTGAGCGCGTCGGGATACTCGGGCCTGATCCTGGCAGCTCCCTGAACATCGATATCAAGAATACAGAGCACACCCGCACCGGTCTTTGCGGCCAGTTCGCTCCTGAGGGTTCCATACCAGTTGCCGTGAACCTCGGCATACTCGGCAAAATCGCCGTTTTTCCTGTGCTGCTCAAATCTGTCACGTCCGACAAAGTGATAGTCAACGCCATCCTCCTCACCGGGACGCGCCTGCCGGGTCGTAGCCGACACCGAATAGCGCAGCCAGGGAAACTCTGCCAGAAGCCGCTTGTAGATGCTTGTCTTTCCGGCACCGGAAGGGCCGCTGATAATACAGAGTCGCCGCTGCTCGATCATTCGATATTCCTTGCCTGTTCCCGGATTTTCTCGAGGATGGCCTTCATGCTGATAACCTCATTGGATATGTTCAGATCGTTTTGCTTGGAACCGACAGTATTGATTTCGCGGTTCATCTCCTGGGCAATGAAATCCAGGATTTTCCCACAGGGCTCGCCTGACGAGAGGTGCGAACCAAACAGGGCAATGTGGCTTTCAAGGCGCTGCAGCTCTTCGTTGACATCGGTCCGTCCGGCAATGATGGCAGCCTCGCTGAGAACAAGCGCCGGATCAAGAGTCCGGCCGGTCATGGCCTCAAGGCGACGGGCCAGCTCGGCCGCATACTGGGGAACCAGTCCCCTGGCACGCTTGCGGACAGTCCTGACGGCGCGTCCAAGCAGACCAAGCTGCTTTTCGAGGTCACGCTTCGTCGCCTGTCCATCGTGAATACGAACCGCATCAAACTGGGCCAGGGCGGCTTCGAGGCATGGGCGCAGGACCTTCCAGGCGGCCTCGGGTGATTCGGCGCGCTGGACCTGGAGTACACCTTCAGCGGACATCAGGTGTTCGGCCGAGAGGGGGGCAGAAGCGCCGATCAGGGCGGAGATATCCGAATGGGCCTTGAGGTATGCCTTCACCAGCCCCCGATCAATCACCACCTTGCGGGATTCGTCCTGCAGGCTTACCTCAAGCCAGACGTCCACCTTGCCACGACTGGCACGGGCCTCAATGGCTTTTTTTACCTGCGCTTCCCAGGGAGCCAGAAAATGCGGCATGCGTGTCTGGATCTCAAGATAGCGGTTATTGACTGACTTGATCTCTGCCCTGCACACCCAGGCACCTGCCTGCTCTTTGGACGAGCCGTATCCGGTCATGCTTTTCATGGATTGCCCCCATGTAAAACGCCGCCCCTGGGGGCGGCGTGGTACGGCACAACATGTGCTGGTGTGGAGATGAGGGGAGTCGAACCCCTGACCTCTTGAATGCCATTCAAGCGCTCTCCCAACTGAGCTACACCCCCGCATCTGTCCGGTCAAGACCGTTGCGGACGCCCAAAAGATAGTGTTCGGGGAAATGAGCGTCCACATTTTTTTGAATTTTCTTCATGACACCCGGCACTGTATACTTGTTGCATGCCGCGCCAGAAGGAGCCCTCTGTGACCCGATGCTTTTCACTCTGCCTCATGTTTCTGCTGAGTATTCTCTTCCTTTCCTGCGGTGCCTCCCGACTTTCACGTGAAGAGGCTAAACGCCTTTCGGCCCTCCCCGAAAAAAAGGTCGCCGAGCAGGGCCTGTCCTTTTTTATCGAGAAAAAATACGATCTGGCGATCGATACCTATTCGCTGATCCTGTCCCGGACCAATGCTGACAGACGCTATGCTGCCTGGGCCCGGTACGAAACCGGTTTCTGCTTTTACTACATGGGCGAATACGACAAGGCCAGAGAAAATTTTCAGATCCTGATCCGGGATTTTCCCCAGAGAGAATTTTCGAACCAGCGGATTCTTGCAGAAATGCTCATCTCCAAGATCGACAAGGGCCTGACGGACGGTATCTGAACGCCGTCCCTGCAGGCGTGAAATACGGATGCGCCCCTGGTGATACCCGAAAACACAACCGGAAACCGCCGTTTGCACTGGGACGGTGGCTGTTCAGGCCCCGCGCCCTGTCTTGTACACCCGATTGTGCAATCATGATTCCTTTGCTATATTTCAATCGTGCTGCAAAACGACACGCAGGAGGACATGATGAGTCTCTTTGATCAGATCAACACGGCAGGCAATTCGAACGAAGATGCCACAAAAGAAAAGCATCTCCCGACCATCAGCGTCAGCAAGACAGATACCGGCCGGTATCTGGTCCACATTGACGTTGGCCAGGGGAAGCACCCCAACGAGATGGACCACTGGATCCAGTGGGCTGAGCTCCGCGTAAACGGTCTCTTTATCGGCCGGGCAGAATTTTCAGCCAAAATCATGGAACCGGTAGCCGATTTCGTCGTCAACATCGAGAGCCCCTGCCAGATCAGCGCCCTGATTCGCTGCAACAAGCACGGACTCTGGGAGTCTTCAACCAGTATTGGATGAGCTCTGGCAGCCAGCCCCCCGCAAGACGTCTGCAGGCCCTGCACATTGCGGGGTGGCATCCCTTGATCAACGGACTCAGCCCGAACTCTCCTGCCTACCGGACCACACTCACAAGAAGCACAGTTACATCGTCCTCAAATTCCTTGCGGCCTGAATACCCGCGCAACTCGCCTGCCAACCGCTCAAGGATTTCTCCGCTGGCTTCTTTTTCGAGCGTTGAAAAATGCTTTTCGATTCTGCTGACGCCAAACATGGTCCCTTCGGAGTTGGCTGTCTCGTTTACCCCATCCGAATAGAGCACAATCGAATCACCAGGCTCAAGCTGGAACTCCCTGTCCGTATACACGTAGTCGGGGAAAAATCCTATCGGAATACACCCATCGGAAATTGTCATGCACTCGTGTTCCCGCATCACAAGGGGACAGGTTTGCCCCGCCCGCACATACTGCATCCCAAGGGTCTCAAGATCAATGACTGCGTAAAAGAGGGTAAAATAAAACCCCCTGGGGCCCTTGCACTGGAACCGTTGATTGAGCCTTGTGGCGACCAGGGAGGGAGTGGCCGGCTGACCATGATCGTCATAGAGCAGACCCTCCCGTGAGCCTGAACTGTGCATCAGGCTTGAAACACTGACAGCCGAAAGCGCTGCCGAAACCCCGTGCCCCGAGACATCGAGGAGATAGCAGGCGACATGCCGCTCGTCAAGCTCGAGTATGTTGAAAAAATCACCACCAATGTATATCGATGGTTCGTAGAGCCGGTCAATCCTGAGCCGGCCGCCCCAGCGCTTCGTACTCTCCGGAAGAAGATCCCTCAGCGTCTGGGCGGAGGTTTCAAGTTCGGCGAGCAAAAGACGGTTTTTTTCTCCGAGTTCGTGTTCGAGTTCGACAATCCGCTTTCCGGCAAGCGTGCGAACCCGCAGCTCGTCAAGCTCATAGGGTTTGGTGATATAATCATCAGCCCCGGCCTCAAGACCGCGTACAAGCATCTCCTTGCTGTCCCGTGAGGTTACAAGTATGACATATATGTAATAGGGCGCAGCAAGGCTCCTGATCATGTGACAGAGAGTGAGTCCGTCAATCCCCGGCATGATCCAGTCGGTGATGACCATGTCGTACTCAAGGGTCCGGACTGCCTGCCAGGCTGACTCACCGTCTTCAACAACCGTCACCGAACTGAACCAGAGGGACAGATCCCGCTTGATCCTCAGGCGGGCAACCTCTTCATCCTCGACAACAAGAACCTTCATTCCCAACCTCCCGCGATGGAAGTACCAGCAACGGAACAGTGAGCCAGAATTCTTTCAAACACGGAAATCGAGAGCCCGTCCTCGAGGATGTCCGGAGCCTCTTGTGCAAGCACATCCCGCGGGGTATTGCCGCTGGCAACCGCGAGAACCCTGAACCCGGCTGCCCGGGCACACAGGATATCATGCACAGAGTCCCCGACAATCCAGAACTGCCGGGGATGAATCTGGCAGGCATGGAACTGTTCGAATCTCGCCAGGGCAAGCGGCCCAAGCATGTTCCGGTCATGGTGATCGCTTCCATACGCACCAGCCAGAAAATCCGTGTACACCCGGGCGGCTTCGAGCTTGATCCGGGCTCCGCTTTCGAGATTCCCCGTCAGGAGTCCAAGAGAAACCATGGGCTGCCGTTCAAGCCATCCAAGGGACTCGGCGACCCCGTCAATCAGCCTGGCCCGCATGCCCTGCTGCAGGCGCTTTCTCATCCCCGCGAGAAAATGCGCGAAAATCGCCTCGCGTATCTCGGCGGTGTCCGCCTCCCGGACATGCCCATGCCTGAGCAGAACCTCACGCACAATCCAGGGATCGGTCCGCCCCGCACAGTCAACCGTACGGATGCTGTAGGGCTTTCCCAGGACAGCAAAAAACGCATCCCGGTAACTCTCCTCTGCCAGGGGACCGGCCAGAAGAATGGTCCCGTCAATATCAAAAAGGAAGACCACCCTGGTCGGGGTATCCATCATACCCCCGCAGGCATCTTTCCAAGATCGATAATGCATTTTTTGGGACAGACCGCGACACAGGCTGAACAGGACGTACATTTGGTGTAATCGATCCTGGCAAGATTGCCGCTGACATGGATTGCATCATGCGGGCAGGCCTTTTCGCACTTCATGCAGCCAATGCACGAGACACTGCAGAATTTGTTGCAGACCGCACCTTTTTCGGTCGAGCTGCAAAGAACATGCACCCGCCTGTCCACGGGAACAAGCTCGATCAGGTGACGCGGGCAGGCCTTGACGCAGGCAGCACATCCAGTGCATGCATCCTCACGAATCGAGACATGCCCCCGGGCGTCAATGTCGATGGCATCAAAGCGGCAAGCATTCACGCACGAACCAAGTCCGAGGCACCCTTCCGAGCATGCAAGAAATCCATCAAACAGGGCCGCCGCAGAGCGACAGTCGGCAACTCCGTTGTAACGGTATTTCTGGCTGGTAACATCATCACCCCCGCCGCAATGGACCCTGGCCTTCATGGGGACCGACTCGGCCACCGCAATCCCCAAAAGCCGTCCGATGGCGGTAGCCGCTGCAGCCCCTCCCGGAGCACACAAATAGACCGGAACCCCCTGGGCAACGATGGCCTGGGCATACCCGGCACATCCTGCGTACCCGCAGGCTCCGCAATTAACCCCGGGAAGACACTGTTCGATCTCTGCAACGCGTTCATCACGGGTTGTCTCAAGCTTTTTTGCGGCAAATGCCAAACCGTAGCCAAGAAGAAATCCCAGCCCACTTATGACCAGTACCGCTGCAATTATGGTTTCCATCTGCTATACCCCTTGCCAGGATTCACTGTGGAGGCCGTCCGGCTGAATTCGCACGACATGATTATTCCTTGATCATTCCTGCAAAACCCATAAAGGCCAGCGAGATCAATCCGGCTGTGATAAAGGCAATCGGTGCCCCACGGAGAACCTTGGGAATATTGCACTCCTCAAGACGTTCCCGGACTCCGGCCATCAGGATCAGGGCCAGGGTAAAGCCAAGCCCGGCACCCAGTCCGAAGACGGTACTCATCAGCAGATTGTATCCCTTCTGCACATTGATGGAGGCGGCACCCAGGACAGCACAGTTGGTCGTGATCAGGGGGAGATAAATCCCGAGCGTCTTGTACAGGGCGGGACTGGACTTTTTCAGGACCAGCTCGACAAACTGCACGAGGGCCGCGATCACAAGGATGAAGGCAATCGTCTTGAGAAATTCAAGACCGTAGGGAACAAGGAGATACGAGTGGACAAACCAGGTCACAACAGACGAGATCGTCAGCACGAAAGTGACAGCCATCCCCATCCCCAATGCCGAGTCCAGCTGACGGGAAACGCCAATAAAGGGGCAGATCCCGAGAAATTTTGCAAGAACAAAATTGTTGATAAAGATCGCGCTCATGACAAGCAGAATGACGGATTCAACACTCATACGCTGTTCCTCCTGACCCTGGCTCCGGTACACAGATGCTTGCGCTTGTGCGAAATATGCGCATCCCGCCAGGTGTAGATATTGGCCGTTCCCGTCGCCTTCTTGCGGATCAGGTTAAACAACCCCATCAGGAGCCCCATGGTCAAAAACGCACCGGGAGGAAGAATCATGATGACCGCCTTGTGGTCCTCCAGCAGGGGCACATGGATCGTTGTACCGATTCCGAGTATCTCCAGGGTGATGGTTCCATTTCCGAGAACCTCACGGATGGCAGCAAGCAGGATCAGCGAAAGCATGAAGCCGGTCGC
>JAKPMW010000363.1 GCA_029548715.1 Spirochaetota bacterium
CCTGCTCGCTGCCATCAGAAACGGCGGCTGAGACGAATGGGTGTCAGGGAAAAGGCCAGGGATATCGCTGTTCAGGCTCTTTATCAGCTTTCACTTCGCGGAATGGGTGATCTTGAAGAGATCGCGGCCTTTCGCTGGGTCGATGAGGAAGCGTATGTGGGCATCACCTCCCAGGCCGGAGTCTGGTTCAAGGGAGCGGCCCAAATGATCGAATCCCTTGACGAAGTTATCGACAGGCACCTTGTCAACTGGGCTCCTGACCGGGTTGGCAGGATGGAGCGTGCCATCCTGCGCCTCGGGACGCACGAACTGGTTTCGAGTGACGAGACCGCAGCCGAGATTGTCATAAACGAGTGCGTCAATCTTGCAAAGCGCTATTGCGATTTTGATTCATACAAATTTGTCAACGGAGTATTGGATGCGGTTGCCGGCTCTCTCGGACGGAAAGAGATTTCTTGACCGGAGCCTCGGCCGGATTGAGGTCTTGACGGGGATGAAGCGCCGGCATCTTCTGCCGGTGGCTCTTGTCTTTGTCCTCATGCTCAGCTCGCTGATCCTGTTTTTTGTTTTCAGGCACAGGTCCCATGATCCGGGCGGGTTTGGGGTCCCTGACGATTTTGGTGTTTTGACCGCCGGGACTGTCCTGCATCCCCAGTCTCCGCTGGCTCCGGCCATCCAGGCCTGGAAGCGCGGGTCGCCCTGGGTGGCTATCGATTTGCTGCGCCAGGCACAGACAACACGACTTGCACCGGATGAACACCTTGCGGCTCTCAACTATGCCGGGCATATCCGTATCTGGATCAATGATCCGGGTGGAGCCGCCGCTTCCTTCAGGGCCGGGATGGCTTTCAAAAAAAATCCCGGTTCGGCCTACGGTTTGGGCAGGGTTGCAGAACTGGCCAGGGACTATGCCCTCGCTGTCCGCCACTATGAAGAAGCCGTCGGGATGCGGGCGGATTTTGCCCTGGCATGGCGGCGTCTGGGTGATGTGCGCCGCGTCAGGCTGGAGTGGAAAGATGCCGTTGTTGCCTATACCCGGTCTCTTGAGGCGTCATCCCTGGACATAACCCGCTACAGGCTGGGTGAGGCCCTGCTTGGGCTGGGACAGAAGGATGAGGCCCGGCCCCACTTTCAGTACCTGCACGAGAATGCCAGAGCCCCCAGCCTGATCGGGTACGCTGCAGCAAGGCTGGCTGATCTTGAAGACACCCGGGGTGATTTGAAGCGGGCTGCCGAATTGTATCAGCAGGCGCTGCGGCTCTGCCCGGATGTGGCCGCTTTCAGGCACAATCTCGGAAACATCCTTGTCCGTGCCGGACAGCTTGACGATGCCATGGCAGTCTATCAGGCCCTTCGTGCCTACAGCATGCGCTCAAAAAATCCGGCTGTCGGGGACGAGCGTATCCGGCAGTCTCTGGCCAGGGCTATCGGTGAGACATGGTATGACCGGCAGGATCCTGCTGCGGCCCTGCGCTACCTTGCCGAGGCGGAGCGGGAAGATCCCGAGGTTTCGGCCATGCTGGGAGACCTGCACCTGATCCGTGGAGAATACGATGATGCCCTGGTCCATTACGGCCGGGTGATCGCGACTGTCCCGCGTACGCGGCTTGGCCTTGTTGCCCTTGTCAATAGCGGGACGATCTGGCTTGAGCGGATGAAACCCGAGCGGGCCCTGCATGCCTGGAAAAACGCACTTGAAATAGAACCGGGAAGCCCCAGGATACTCTGCAATACCGGTCTCGCATATCTGGCGCTCAAGGACAGGCAGGCTGCTGCAGGTGCATTCCGCAAAGCCTGGCTGCTTGATACCAGTCTGACCAATGCCCTTGCCCTGCTGGCTGCGACTTCCCCGGCAGAGGAGGTCATCAGTCTCCTGCGGGACGGGGATGCTGCGCGGCGTATCTGGTTTGCCCTGCAGACCCTGGGGCGGCTCTATCACCGCAAGCGGGAATACGGGAGTGCGATTGATGCCCTCCAACGTGCACTGCAGGCTGCAACACGTCCAGCCGAAGCCGATGCCAGCAGATTGCTGCTTGCCCGCTGCCGGCTTGCACGGGACGATCTGGATCTTGCCGGGAGGGATCTGGCCAGCCTTGCTGAGCGCCTGTCGCAGGAGCCGCTCTGGCTGTACCAGATGGGAATTGCTGCATGGAAGTCCGGCTCCCATACCAATGCGCAGAGCTATTTTTCTCTTGCCGGACAGTCCGGAGCCAGGCCCCGCCTGGCGGCCGCCATCAGCTACTGGCTGGGAAACTGCGCATGGAAAGACGGCCTGGTCGGAAAGGCTCTCGAGCACTACAGGAGTGCTCTCAAATCCAATCCCGCCCATACCGCTGCCGCCCTGAATGCGGCATGGTGCGTCAGGCAGCTTGCTGCAGGCGGACACGAAACGACAAGGAGCCGAAACAATGCGGGAACCCTGCGCTGACCTGCACACGCACAGTACCTGCTCTGACGGGACCCAGACGCCCGAGGAGGTGGTGGCAGCGGCCGATTTTTCCGGGGTTGCCTGGCTGTCCCTGACTGATCATGATACCGTTGACGGAATCCAGCGGGCGAGGGAGGCGATCAGGGCCCGGGATCTGCCTGTCGAATTGATCACGGGTGCCGAGCTCTCCTGTCACAGTGATGCCGATGGCGAGGTGCATGTTCTGGCCTACGGATTTGACGAGACCGATCCGACGGTGCTTGCCCATATGCAGGATTTTCGCGAGCAGAGGCATGTCAGGCTGGCACGCATGCTTGAGCTGCTCAGGGACCTTGGCTGCCCTCTGGAGACGGAGGATGTGCTGGCGTTTTGCAGGGGTGAAAGCGTCAGCCGGGTACATGTTGCTTCGGCCCTGGCCAGGCACGGATACGTTGCCAATCCGGCTGAGGCGTTCAGGCTGTATCTCGCCAATGGTGCGCCGGCCTATGTTCCCCGAAAAAAATATTCGCCAGAGACCATGATTCCCATGATTCACCAATGGGGTGGGGTGGCCATTCTGGCCCATCCCCATTATTTCGATGCTTCAGAGGCGGATGATGCCGGTGTTGAGGCCCGGCTTGAGCGCTATGTTGAACTGGGGATCGACGGATTCGAGGCCTGGCATCCCCATGTTGACAAACGACTCAAGCGAACAGTCAGACGCCTTGCCAGGCGGCATGGGCTGGTCTTGTCCGGAGGGAGCGATTCCCATGGCTCCTGGGGAAACCGGCCGCGAGTGGGTGGTTGCACGGTCGGGTATGTGTACGTCTATGAGTTGCTGGACCGGATTGCCAGCAGCCGAGGCCGGATGACGGGCCGAGAGACCACGGCGCCGGGGGGCTGTCCGGTTTGAAAACGCTTGAAAAAATCGTTCGATCGGGATATCTTGGACGGGTATGTGTGTTTTGTAACGCGCCCCAAGGAGATGACAGGCTATGGCCGGCAAGAATGACCAGATTAATAGCGTAATCGGCGAAGGCTCGGTATTCGTCGGGAAGTTTTATGTTCATGGTTCATTGCAGATTGACGGGAAGTTCGAAGGCGAGATTCGCACCGAAGACCACCTCGTGATCGGCGAAACAGGCAAGGTCAAGACGGACATCGTTGCCAATCGTGTGACTGTCGGTGGAACTCTTGTCGGTAACATTGAGGCTGTCGAAGAGGTCCGCCTGCTTGAGACCGGACGGGTGCTTGGAAATATTGTCACTCCCCAGCTTTTGGTTGAGGGTGGCGTGGTGTCGCAGGGTGTCGTGACCATCACAGGCGGGCAGAAAAAGGATGTACGCAAGATCATCCTCGATTCGTACGCCAGCGGTCCGGTGCTGCCTGATCTCAAGGGACACAAGAGTATCGAAGCCAAGGAAGACGCACCGGCGCCAACCGGACGCAGGGGACGTTCCTGATTCGTGTGCGTGCGCTATGCAGATGAGTTGTTGCACTAACGCTCCCGCCATGGGGGCGTTATGTGTTGATAGGTGACGCCCGGGTCCGGAATGGGAAAGCGGAGAACCGGGAAACGAGCGGGGTGGATATGGCCGACAGGACAAACCGGTGCTGGAGTCAAGTCAGTCTTTCGGCAATCGGAAAAAACATACGTGCCATCCGGCGTGTTGCCGCCGGTGCATCGGTCTGGGCCGTTGTCAAGGCCGATGCCTACGGGCATGGAGTCCTTGAGACTGCGGGTCTGCTTGCCAATTCAGGGGTAGATGCCTTTTGCGTGGCCACCCTCCCCGAGGCGGTTCAGTTGCGGGAGGCCGGATTTACCCGCCAGTCCGTTCTTCTTCTCGGATCATTTTACGCTGACGAAATATCCGATCTGATCCAGTATTCCATTACACCGACCATTCCGGACATGCACCATCTCGGGCTGCTTTCGCGCCATTGCAGGCGGAAAAACCAGACCATTGATGCCGAGCTCAAGGTTGACAGCGGGATGAATCGCTATGGGATCCGGTTTGACGAGCTGACAGAACGAGCCCAGGAAATTTTCCGTACTCCGGGGGTCAATATTACGGCGCTGTATTCTCACCTTGCGGCTTCCGGGGTTCCTGATGACCCCGGGACGCACGAGCAGATTGCCCTCTTCAGGCGTGCGGTGGACTACCTCGAGATATCCAATCTCTGGTTTGGGCGCAAGCACATCTGCAACAGCGGGGGGGTGTTGTATTACCGGGATGCCCTGATGGATGCAGTCCGTCCGGGACTCATCCTCTACGGGTACTATCCCGGGGCTATTGATCGTGAGACGCTGCCGCTGACTCCTGCACTCAGCCTGCATGCCCGGGTGACAGCTGTAAAAAAGGTTTTTGCCGGCGGCTTGATCGGGTATGACAGGACGTATTCCGCAAAACGGGAGATGACGATAGCCCTGGTGTCGATCGGATATGCTGACGGGTATCCGGTTCGGTTTTCCAACAGGGGGACTGTGTTGCTTGGGCGCGAGCGTTGTCCGGTTGTGGGCAAGGTCTGCATGGATACGACCATGATCCATGTTCCGTCTGGCCGGGTCAAACCCGGTGATGAGGTTGTGCTTTGGGGCGGTCGCGATCTCCCGCTGGAGACCGTGGCGGCAGATGCCGGGACCATTCCCTATGAGCTTGTCTGTCAGATATCACGGAGGGTGCCCCGCTTTCATGTCGACTGAAAAACCGCTTGTCTCCGTTATTATTCCCCATCGTGATAATGAAACCATCGAGGCCACGCTCAGGGCCCTTGAGACGGCTGCGGACTTTTCCCGTGAGTCGGGCCACCCCGAGGCCGCCCGATATGAGGTGATCGCTGTCAGCGGCAACCAGCCGTCTGTTCAGCGCAATGCTGCCGTACGCGAGGCCGCGGGGCAGTATATCTATTTTCTCGACAATGACTCCATTCCTGCCCAGGACTGTTTCATGCGGATCGGTTCGTTTTTCCTGACGCATCCGAATGCCGCGATCCTTGGGGGGCCATCGCTGACGCCTGATACGGATACGAGCTCGCAAAAGGCGTTTGGGCATGTCCTGGGGAGTTTTGCCGGGACGGCCTTTATCCGGGCCCGCTATTCCTCATTCGGGGTCTTGCGCGAAACTACAGACCGCGAGCTTATCCTCTGCAACATGGCCATGCGCAGGCAGGTTTTTCTTGATCTGGGGGGATTTGACGAGCGGCTGTATCCCAACGAGGAAAATGCCCTGATGGATACGGCCCGTGCCGAGGGCTGGACACTCTGGCATGATCCCTTTCTCAGGGTCTGGCGCAGCCAGCGGCCTTCGTTTCGTGCCTTTATCCGCCAGCTCTTTGGTTACGGCAGGGGCCGGGCCGAGCAGATGCGGCTGGCCCCGCTTGCGTCCAATATTGTCCCCTTTGTCTTCATGCTTTTTCCCCTTGCTGTGCTTCTGCTTGCTCCGACCATTGTGCTGTTTCCGGATCTGGCCTGGGCCTGGACAGCCTACCCGGTCCTGTCCCTTGCCGCCAGTCTGCCCTCACTTCGGGCCGGGTTTCGTGTGGGTGCCAAATCCTGGCTTGGCTTTTTCCTCTGTCATTTCTGTTACGGGTGCGGGTTATGGGCCGGGCTTGTCCTTCCCTTGCGCAGCCGGACCGTGGTGGCCCGGATCAGTCTCCAGCGGATAGTTCCTGAAAAGGCGAGGCGCACGAAATGAACGATCCCCGCACGAGACCCCTGATTCTCCAGTCTGACATGACCGTTATGCTGGAGGTGGCTCACCCAGGGTTTGAGAGTCTGCGGACAACCCTTGGTTCGTTTGCCGATCTCGAAAAATCCCCCGAGCACATCCACACGTACCGGATTACCCCCCTGTCGATCTGGAATGCGGCTTCGGCAGGCGTCCCCCTTGAGGTGATCCGGAGCTTTCTGGTCGAAAACAGCAAGTACGATATTCCGCAAAACCTCCTGTTCCAGGTCGAAGAGCTGTATGCGCGTTATGGACGGCTGGTCTTGCGTGTAGATGAGGATGAACGGATCGTTTTGGAGAGTGACGATCCCCTGATTCTGGCCGAGGCGGTCTCCAGCAAGCGGATTGCCCCGTTTATCACCGGCACAATAAGCGAGCGGGCTGTTTCGATCAACCCGGCCTGGCGCGGGTTTATCAAAAAGGAGTTTATCGATCTCGGGTATCCGGTCCGTGACGAGGCGGGGTATCGGGCGGGGGCCG
>JAKPMW010000383.1 GCA_029548715.1 Spirochaetota bacterium
CAGGAGCGCCCGGGACCGGCCCGAAGCCCGGCAGACAACATCCCCCGGGGAGACATGCCCCCCATCCCTGATATGCGGCTCGAAGGCCACCTGCTGGTCGAGCTGGAAAAACACCTCCCGGGCGAAATCGAGACCGGCAATCACGCCCTCTCCCTTGGCCCGGATCAGTGCCAAATCCACTGCCTCCGGCGAGATACAGGCCTCGGTCGTGATATCACCCGGACCGACGTCTTCGGCAAGCGCCTGTCGCACCATGAGACTGATCCCGTCGCGAGACATAAATTCGGCAAGACTCCGCATTGCTCACTCCCCATCCGGTATTCCTGATGCCCAACCCGTCAAGTATAGTCACCACGTTTTCTCCGGGACAAACCGGGGCAGACCGGTTTCGGAGGTACACGTTGTATGAAACACGCACTGTCCATTCTTCTGTTGCTTTCGCTTCTCCTTGTCTTTGCCGCCTGCGGTGATGACGAAAAGAACGACAGCACCTACACAACCAGCAATCTGCCATCACGCTATGCGGTCGATATCCCCAAAACCCTCAAGGGTGGATCCACAACACCGAAGGCCCCAAAGCAGATACGCGGACTTGCACCCGAATCCATGGCTCTCCAGCAGATCAAGAACGATGTCTCTCAGTTCGAGATGATGCAAAAACAGGTCCCGATGCAGTTCGTCCTCGTGGACGCTGTCATGCCCACCCTGCTCCAGCGGATCGGAGACAAAACCGAGGTTTCGGCCGACGACTTGAAGATGACGATCTCCCAGACGCTCCTCGACAAGATCAAGGCCATCATGGGAGACGAGCTCTACAACGAAATGGCAAATATGGGCATGCCCCCCGTCGGAATGGAATTCCCGCTTGGCCCGATCACATACAAAAAATCACCCAATGAGACCCCGTACCAGCACATGATCGTGATGGAGATGACCAACGAAACCGGCTCGGACAAGACTGTCATCCGCTGGAGCACGGACAAGACCAAGGTCAGCATCGGGTATCATACGGTCTTCAGTGGATCCGAATCGAGCCAGCTCTGCACGTTTGACTCCGAAAAAAACACCAGTTTCATGAGCTTCAAATTCGACAACATGACCATTACCATGGCCTTCGAGCAAACCGACAAGGCCAAGCGCGGTGTCAAGATCAAGAGTACCTCCAAGTGGACGATGGAAGGAACCACCACCATTTACGAAACAGTCGGCGTCGCTGATGATAACGGCGGCTATCTCGAGATGTTTTCCACCACCGGGACAGACAAGTGGGGCTACCGCGAAAGCTTTAACGGAACCGGCGAACAGACCGGATATGCCTGGAGCACGGATGGCGGAACAACCTGGAACGGAATGGATTCATTTTCAGGAGACAATACTTACTATTCCGAGGACACAACATCCTTTGCCATTGCCGAAATCAAGGTTGTCGTCAACGGCCTGCCAACCGGCAGCGAGTATGACTTCTTTATCGTCCCATCCGGCACGACGACGATCGACGAGAGCACAACCATGTTCGGCTCGGGCCACTTTGACGGCGTCAGCATGGCCAACGACACCTCCTGGGTGATGTACTGGGGGACCGAAAATGATGTGGCGAATGCCATTGTGTTCAAGGCCGAATTCAACGGCTCTGACATGACCTTCAGCCAGATCAACGGCGCCAGCATCAGCGTGGCACCGGCTCCATAATCCAGGCATACCATCGGCTTGCAGACAGGGTGCGTCCTTCTCGGACGCACCCTTTTTTTGCATACCTCTCAATCCGACGGAATCCGGGATAAAAAGGTCAGACTATAATCCCGGATTAAATTCTTTCCAATTTACTTTTTGCATGCCAGCCGCACACATGCGCTGGTTGTGCGCAAAACACCCTTACGCCCAAGCGTCCCTCGCACCCTGGCGGAAGGTATCACAGCACTCTACAGCCCGCCCGGGATCTCACCCGAACCTGCTTTTTCCTTGCCACCACAAACCGGTCGGCCATATAATTCCTATATGACTGTAGGTATTGGAGGGGACAATGTTCAGCGTACCCACACGAATCCGCTATGCCCTGCGCGCCCTGATCCGGCTGCGCAGTCATGACCCGGCCTCCGGCCCGCTGGCCCTGCACCAGATAGCCCACGAGGAACGGATCTCGGTCAAGTATCTTGAGAGCATCTTCACCCAGCTCCGCCGGGCCGGGATTGTCCACAGCATCAGGGGCGCCGAGGGCGGCTACCTCCTGGCCCGGCCGGCCTCTGACGTGTCCATTCTTACAATCATCGAGGCCGTCGAAGGTCCGCTCATCACGGTGGATTGTCTCCAGCATCCCGAACGCTGCCCCCAAAAAAGCGTCTGCCGGACCTATTCACTCTGGGACGAGCTCCAGGCCCAGCTCGAGTCATTTTTCAGCGGAAAAACTCTCGAGACCCTTTCGACGTGCCATGTCGGAGAAATCACCAGCCAGGGGAGAAAAGCATGAACCAACGGGTATACCTCGACAATAACGCCACAACACCCCTTGATCCCGCGGTGATCTCAGCTTTTTCGGAAGCCCTGACCCTGTTTGGAAACCCTTCCAGCATGCACAGCTTCGGCCGCGAAGCCGCCAGCCTGGTAGCCGACGCCCGCAACGAGGCGGCCGCCATTCTGGGGGCAACACCCGGCGAGATCATCTTCACCTCAGGGGGAACAGAGTCCAACAACACCGTGCTCTCCTCCTTCGCGCCCGGAATTCCGGCAGGGGACAGTGTCATTCTTCCTCCGCCAGACCGCAGCGAACTGGTGGTCAGCGCCATCGAACATCCGGCCATTCTTGAAACAGCCTTTGCCCTGCGTGACCGCTACGGGATAACCGTCCATCTCGCCCCCGTAGACACCACCGGAAGGATTGACCTCGAGGCACTCACGCATCTCGTCAGTGAAAAAACAGCCCTCGTCTCGATCATGCTGGCCAATAATGAGATCGGAACCATCCAGGATCTGGCCGCCATATCGGCCATCGCACACAAGGCCGGGGCCTTTGTCCACACCGACGCTGTCCAGGCCGTCGGGAAAATCCCGCTCGATGTCGCTGCCCTCGGAGTGGACTATCTTTCGGCTTCCGCTCACAAGATCCACGGTCCCAAGGGAATCGGGCTTCTCTGGATGCGACGCGGGGTTCCGTTTGCCCCATTCATGCACGGCGGCCACCAGGAATACGGCCGGCGCGCCGGTACCGTCAATGCTCCGGCCATTGCAGCCTTCGGGACCGCCTGCCGGATCTCACGGGAGCAGCTTGGCCCCGAGGCTGCCCGTCTCGCTGGATTGCGTGACCGCCTGCGCGCCGGAATTGAAGAGCGCATCAGTGATACAAGCGTCAACGGAAACCGGGAATTCTGCCTTCCAAACACCCTCAATATGAGCTTCCGGGCCGCAGAGGGCGAATCGACCCTGCTCTATCTTGATCTCGAAAACATTGCGGTCTCGACCGGCTCGGCCTGCGCTTCGGGCTCACTCGAACCGTCCCATGTCCTGCTCGCCTGCGGCCTGACGGCCGAGCTGGCCCATGGCTCGATCCGCTTCAGCCTTGGTCGGACAACAACTGATGAGGATATCGACTATGTTCTCGAAAAGCTCCCGCCCATCATGGCCCGCATTCGTTCAATGTCCACCCTGCGCTGAAAGCACCAGCCGCACGCCGGAAACTGTTCATCAAAAAGGAGAAAACCATGTCCGAAAACACCTCAAGCTGGGTCTATTCCGAACGCGTCAAGGAACACTTCATGAACCCGCGCAATGTCCTCCGCGACGAGGAGAACTTCCAGGATGACGGACGGGGAACAGTTGGCAGTATCCAGTGCGGTGATGAAATGCTCGTTCTGATCCAGGTCAGAGATGGCCGGATCACGGACTGTCGCTGGAGAACCTACGGCTGCGCAAGCGCTATCGCCAGCACCTCGGCTCTCTCCGAGATGGTCAAGGGGATGTCACTGGATGATGCGGCCAGAATCACCCCCAAACAGATCCTCAACTACCTTCACGGCCTGCCTGATTCGAAAGTCCATTGCTCAGTCCTCGGCGACAAGGCGCTGCGCGCCGCCATCGAAGACTATTATCAACGCAACGGAATCGTGATCGAGCAACAGGAACGACCGGCAAAAATCATCTGTGAATGCATCGGGGTTACCGACCAGGATATCATGTCAGCGGCCAAGGACGGCGCCGTCACATGGAACGAACTGCAGCAAAAAACCAAAATCGGGACAGTCTGCGGCAAGTGCAAGACGCACGCCATGGAAATCCTCGACGAGTCTCTCTTCGAGATTCACCACGAAACGCTCAAGATGCACGACTGATCCCGCGGCATTGCGAGGCCGATCTGGTGGCCTCCTCCCCCTCCGGCCCCTCTTCGAGGACTTCGCGGGGGAGGAGGCGGTGTATCCGATAACTGAGTGCGCTGGGAGAACATTGGGACACGCCCCGTCCATGCACCCGAAGATGCCCTTTTCACCCGAAGAACGTGATTCCCGTCCATGCAAAATTATTTGAAAGTCACGCCCTGTGTACAATCAACCCAAAGTGGGTCTCGAGCAGGTCGAAGTCGCGATCGTTATGGATCAGCGGACAGCCATGCATCAGGCACCAGGTTCCGATGAGCATGTCAATCGTCTTGCGGACCGTTATCCCCCGTTTGCGCAAGGAGCGGTAGACCGCTGCGGCAGCCAAAGCGACCTCGCGGCCAACAAAATCGTGATATTCAAGCCGGTTCATCAGCTCGGTGGCCCGCTCAAAGTCCCGGTCCTCACGAAAACCCTGCAAAAACTCGGCAAGGATCAGGTCCCCGACCACAACCCGGTCCGCCTGCAAGGCTCTGTCGACAGCCCTGGTATGCGGTGCATCAAGGCCACGAAAATAGTCAATCCAGGCTGATGTATCGACAACCGTCATGCCCGGTCAGTCCGCATCTGATCGAGCTCGCCCTCCCAATGGAGCGTCCCCCGGCTTGCCCGGATGGCTTCCTGCCGCTTCATGGCCACAAAGAGCCGCAGGGCCTCATCGACCGTCTCTTTTTTGGTCCGGCACTCGGACACTGACAGCGCTTCGTCCATCAGCCTGTCATCAATGATGATATTGGTCCGCATACGCAGCTCCTTGATGTGTATCTTTATTTCATTTTATACACATCAAGGAGCGCTGTCAAGATATCTCTACTTCCTCCGCGGGCGGCCGAGACGGGGCTTGTAGGGTGCGTCCTTTTTCTGTTCGCTTGCCGGCGTCGCCTTTTCGCCCTTTGGAGAACGCAGGCGTGCAATCTCATCGCGAAGGCGCGCCGCTTCCTCAAACTGGAGATTCTCGGCCAGGCGGTGCATCTCCTCTTCGAGTGCCATGATGCAGCCGGCCTTCTCCTCGGCGACGGCCAGATTATAGCGTTGCTCGATGGCATGCATGCGCGCCGCCGTCTTGTTGGCGTCATCATCATGCATGATCCGCCGTTCAAGGATCGTCTCCACATCCTTGCGGATGGACTGGGGCGTAATCCCGTGCTCCGCATTCCAGGCGAGCTGTTTTTCACGGCGGCGCGCCATCTCGGAGAGCGCCTTTTTCATCGCATCCGATTCGCGGTCGGCATACATGATCACCCGGCCATCCACATTGCGGGCCGCCCGTCCGGCCGTCTGAATCAGCGAAGGGGCTGAACGCAGAAACCCGATCTTGTCCGCATCGAGGATGGCCACCAGCCCGACCTCGGGCAGGTCCAGTCCCTCACGCAGGAGGTTGATCCCGATCAGGACATCGTATTCACCGGCGCGCAGGGCCCGCAAGAGCTCAACCCGCTCGATCGTTTCCACCTCGGCATGCAGCCAGCGCACACGCACCCCGTTTTCCGCCAGGAATTCCGCAAGATCCTCCGCCATCTTTTTCGTCAGTGTCGTCACCAGGGTACGGTAACCCGCGGCCGTTGTAACCCGGATCTGTTCGAACAAGTCATCAATCTGGGTCGTGGCCGGGCGGACTTCGACGGGCGGATCGACCAGCCCGGTCGGACGGATGATCAGTTCACTCGTCCGCTGTGAGGTTTGCAGTTCGTATTCCGTCGGAGTTGCCGAAATGAAGACAGCCTGGGGGACCATCTCCTCGAACTCCTCGAAAAAGAGCGGACGGTTGTCGAGGGCCGAGGGCAGGCGGAAGCCGTACTCGACAAGGATCTCCTTGCGGGCCCGGTCCCCGCGGTACATCCCGCGCACCTGGGGCAGGGTCACGTGGGACTCATCCACGAAGACAACAAAGTCTTCCGGGAAATAATCGAGCAAGACCGCAGGCCGCTCGCCGGCCGGCCGGCTGGCAATGTGCCGGGAATAGTTTTCGATCCCCTTGCAATAGCCGATCTCGCGCAGGATCTCGATATCAAACCGGGTGCGCTGTTCAAGCCGATGAGCCTCAAGCTCCCGCCCCAACCCGCGCAGATATTTGGCCTGCTCCGCCAGCTCGGCCTCGATCTTCTCGACG
>JAKPMW010000389.1 GCA_029548715.1 Spirochaetota bacterium
GGCGAAACCTTTGTCACCCGGAAGGTAACCCGGGCCGTCGCCGCGATCCTGGCGGGAAAACAGGACTGCCTCTTTGTGGGCAACATCGACGCCAAGCGCGACTGGGGCTTTGCCGGTGACTACGTCAAGGGAATGTGGCTCATGCTTCAGGCCGACAAGCCGGACGACTACGTCCTGGCCACCGGCGAGACCTGGACCGTGCGTGAGTTTATCGAACGTGCCTTTGCCGTGGCTGGAATCACGATAACATGGAATGGCTCAGGTGTTGACGAGACCGGCCAAGACACAGCCAGCGGCCGGACCCTGGTCCGGATCGACCCGCGCTACTTCAGACCAACCGAGGTCGAGCTTTTGATCGGTGACGCCTCAAAGGCCAGGCGCGAACTGGGCTGGGAACCCGAAATGGATTTTGACACCCTCGTACGGACAATGACGATTCATGACATGCGCGAGGCCGGACTTTTCGTCCCGGGCTGACCGCTCTCCATATCCCGACACCACACACGAAGGACGACTATGCCGCGCAAACTCGATCTGACCACCATCATCATGGCCGGGGGAAGCGGGACACGGCTCTGGCCGAGTTCGCGCAAAAACTACCCCAAGCAGTTTCTCAACCTGGCCGGAAGCGAAAGCTTTATCCAGATGACGGCGCGCCGCCTGGCCCCCCTGTCGGGTCCCGACGGGGTCTTTGTCGTCACGGACGGGGCCTATACCTTCAATGTCATCAACCAGCTTTCTCCGGTCCTGGGCGGAAATTTTGACCGGGTGATCGTCGAGCCCGCCGGGCGCAACACGGCCCCGGCCATCGCCCTCTCGCTGCGCTACATGCTCGATCACGGCGCCACCCGCGATTCCGTCCTCTTTTTTTCGCCCTCGGATCACATCATCCGCCCCGAGGCCCGGCTCCACGAGGCGGTACGTTTCTCCCTTGGTGCCGCAAAAAATCACATAGTAACTTTCGGAATCATACCGTCCAAACCCGAAACCGGGTACGGCTATATCGAGATGGGTGCTGCCCTCGCTGACGGTGATTCTGGGGGAACAGCCTCAGGCCAACCGCACGGGTCAAAGCCGGCCGGAGACTGTTCAGCAAAAAAAAGTACCGGCATCTTCGAGGTCCGCTCCTTCCGCGAAAAACCCGATCTCGAAACGGCCCGCAGCTTTGTCGAATCCGGCAACTTCCTCTGGAACTCGGGCATGTTCATGTTTTCGATCGGAGTCATGCTCGACGCCTTCAAGGCACACGCCCCCGAACTGGCGGACGCTATCGAAACCATGGGCTATGACCAGATGGTCAAGGCCTACGAAACCCTCCCCCGCCAGTCGATCGACTACGCCGTGATGGAAAAGGCCGCCGGGATCCTCTGCGTCCCGCTTGATATCGAGTGGAACGATATTGGTTCATGGGATTCCCTCTACGAGATCCTGCCCAGGGACAGCGCGGAAAACGCCACGGATGGCGCCGTCCACTGCCTGGAGAGCGCCAACAACCTGGTCATCTCCGGCGGACGCCTCGTGACCCTGCTGGGGGTCAACAACCTGGCGGTCATCGATACACCCGACGCCCTCCTGGTCTGCGAACGCTCGCAGTCGCAAAAAGTAAAGGACCTGGTCAGCGAACTGGCCGAGACCCGGCCGGCAGTCACGGTGGAGCACGTCACCACCTACCGCCCCTGGGGCAGCTTTACCGTGCTTGAGGAGGGGGCGCGCTACAAGATCAAGCGGATCGTCGTCAACCCCGGG
>JAKPMW010000397.1 GCA_029548715.1 Spirochaetota bacterium
GGAGAATTCCAGTCTTGTATTAGCCCAAATACAAGCCTGGAATGTCTCAACCCGGCTGTTGCGTAAGGCTTCAGCCACGTTACTGGTGTATTCATTCAGTTCCGGCCGCCCACCGGAGGCTGAATGGCATGGAAGCCAGAATACTTTTCTCAACAAAGGAGTGTAAAATGATAATCAATCACAACATGAATGCGATCAATGCCAACCGGGTCCTCAAGTTCAACGAATGGGAGATAGGCAAGAGCATGGAAAAGCTCTCATCGGGGATGAGGATAAACAGGGCGGGCGATGACGCGTCCGGGCTGGCCGTATCCGAAAAGATGCGGACCCAGATCCAGGGGCTGCGGCAGGCTGAGAGGAACACCGAGGACGGTATGTCGTTCATACAGACCGCCGAGGGATACCTCAACCAAACTGCCGCCATCATCCAGCGCGTCAGGGTCCTGGCCGTACAGGCTGCCAACGGTATTTATTCCAATGAAGACCGTCAGCTTATACAGGTCGAGGTTTCCGCCCTGGTCGACGAGGTTGACCGGATTGCATCTCAGGCAGAGTTCAACAAGTTTAAAGTACTGACTGGAGATTTTTCCAGGACCAATCCCAAGGCGAGCATGTGGTTTCAGCTCGGGGCCAACAAGGATCAGCGTGAGCGCGTGTACATAGGGACTATGACCGCCCAGGCCTTGAAGTTCCGCGACGGCTCAGGCAAGATCGCTGTTTCTCTTTCCGCCCCCGGCGGAGCCAATGACACCATCGGGATTATGGATGCTGCACTGCAGAGGCTTGGCAAGCAACGGGCCGATCTCGGCGCCTATTTCAACAGGCTCGAGATGACCGCGAAGGGGCTCATGGTTGCGTATGAAAATACGCAGGCATCGGAATCGCGGATCCGCGACGCCGACATGGCCGAGGAAATGGTGGGTTTCTCGAAAAACCAGATCCTCGTTCATACCGGTTCTGCCATGCTCGCTCAGGCGAACATCCAGGGTCAATCAGTAATGAAATTGCTTGGTTCCTAACGGTGCCAGGCTGCATCTCGAGAGTAAAGATACATAGGTTCTTTGAAAATTCAGCGCGATTCTCACCCCTCCCGGTGAGGCCCGACTGTCCTGCACCCGGCTGTTTCGGCAGCCCGTGATGCGGGGAGGGCATCACCGGCTGCCGGAATTTCCGGGGCCGGTGTTGTCATGATAATGGGCAGTCAGGGCATCACGCCAAGGAGTCAACCTTCGGACCGCGGGGCGGTCCCGGGCGCGCCATGATGGGGCGCCTGAAAAACACGGGTTCCGGACAGAGACAGGACCGGGCCCGGACCATAACAAGGGAGGGAACCTATGAGAATCAATCACAACATGAGTGCCATTTTCGCTAGCAGGCACCTGTCGGAGGTGGAGAACAGACTGGACAAGAGCATCGAAAAGCTCTCATCCGGCGAGCGGATCAACACTGCCGGCGATGACGCCACGGGTTTGGCCGTGTCCGAAAAGATGCGGACCCAGATCAACGGCCTGGTCCAGGCTGAAAAGAACGCCCAGAACGGGCTTTCTTTTATCCAGGTCGCCGAGGGGTCATACCAGCAGATCAACGAGATCATGCAGCGGATAAGAGTTCTGTCGGTCCAGTCGGCCAACGGAATTTATTCCAGGGACGATCGCGTTCAGATACAGGTTGAGGTATCTCAGCTTATTGACGAAGTCGACCGTATCGCCTCTTCCGCAGAGTTCAACAGGATGAAGATGCTCCGGGGAGAATATGCAAAGAACAGCAAAGCCGGCAGCATGTTTTTCCATGTTGGCGCAAATCAGGA
>JAKPMW010000433.1 GCA_029548715.1 Spirochaetota bacterium
TATCAACGAGATGCTCGGAAAACTCGATATCAAGGGTGAGTTCCGTAACGGGTTGCGCGTGACCGACGAAGAGACGATGCGTATTGTCGAGATGGTCCTCTCGGGGCGCTCCAACAAGGAAGTTGTAACCCTGATCAACAAGCACGGGGGCAACGCGGTCGGACTTTCAGGAAAGGACGGCCCTCTTCTGCATGCCGTTCCGTACGTTGATGCCGAGGGCGGAACCTACGGTCAGGTGGGTGTTGTCGAATCTGTCTCGACGTCACTGATTGACCGGATGCTGGATGGGGGATTTGTTCCTGTAATTTCCCCTGTTGCTTTCGGGCACGACGGAAAGAGCTACAACGTCAATGCCGACATGGTTGCCAGCCGGGTGGCCCAGGCTATCCATGCCAGCAAGCTGATCTATCTGACTGATGTGCCTGGGGTACTGCGTGACCGTGAAGACCCGGCCAGCCTTGTCTCCACGCTGACTATTGCTGAGTCGCAGAGACTGATCGGGGAGGGCGTTATTTCGGGGGGGATGCTCCCCAAGGTAAACTCGATCATTGAATGTCTCGAGAATGGGGTCGAAAAGGTGCATATTGTCAACGGGATGACCCCGCACGCACTGCTGCTCGAAGTCTTTACCGATGGCGGAATAGGTACCGAATTTCGTGCCGGGTGACTGCTTCCCTGTCTCGCATGATTGTCATTGACCTTTTGTATCCCGCTACGCCAGACATCCGCAAGGAGGAATGAAATGAAGTGTTTTCGCACAAAGGATCTTGTCTCAATGGAGTCGCTGACCACGGCCGATATTGTCCAGATATTTGAACTGACTGCCAGGCAGAAAAAGGAGCGGGCAAAGAAGGGCGCCAACAAGCCGGTGCTTGAGGGCAAGGTTCTTGGCATGATTTTCGAAAAGGCATCCCTCCGGACGCGGATTTCATTTGAGGTAGGCATGCTTCATCTGGGTGGACGGGCCATCTATCTGGATCAGACCAACTTCAAGCTGGGCGAACGCGAATCCGTGTATGACGTGGCCAAAAATATGGAACGCTTCATGGATATCCTCATGCTGCGCACCTTTTCCCATCAGGCCATTGTCGATATGGCCCGCTATTCGAAAATCCCGATCATCAATGGCCTCTCCGATGACGAGCATCCCTGCCAGGCCCTGGCCGATCTGTATACGATTATCGAAAAGCGCGGCGAACTCAAGGGGCAAAAGCTGGTCTTTGTCGGGGATGGCAACAATGTGGCCACCTCCCTGGCCTATGCTTCGGCACTGATGGGGATGCACTTTGTCTGTGCTTCACCCGAAGGCTATACCCTCAAAAACGAAGTGGTTGAGAAGGCCCAGCGAATGGCCGTCCTGGGGGCAACCATCGAGGCAACCACGGACGTTCGCGAAGCCGTCAAAAACGCGGACTGCCTGTACACCGATGTCTGGGCCAGTATGGGCCAGGAAAAGGAAAAAGAGATCCGGGCTGCCGCTTTCAGGGAATACCAGCTCAACGAAAGCCTTTTGGCACTGGCCAAGCCGGACTGCCTGGTCGAGCATTGTCTGCCGGCCCATCGCGGCGAGGAGATCACTGACGGGGTGATTGATGGTCCCAATTCGGTGGTTTTTGACGAAGCCGAAAACAGGATGCACGTTCAAAAGGCCGTCATGACCCTCCTGTTGGGACGGGGGTAAAACAGGCATTTGCTTCGCATGAGTGACTGTTTTTGATGGTGGTGTGCATGCGATGTATCAGCCATGCACGGGCGGGGTATCTTGTTTCAGACAAGACAATACGTTCATTTGCAGTTCAGGAATTCCAGTACACTGTCAGAATCCGAATATCAATCTGAGTCCACACATGGGTGCGAGGGCTCCACCGTACATCTCTTTTGGAATGACGGTCCAGAGTTCGAATAGAACCGAGCCTGAGCGCCCAGCATGAAATCCAAAACTGCGATACCACCAGCCGATTCCAAATTCGAAGACAGTCGAATC
>JAKPMW010000436.1 GCA_029548715.1 Spirochaetota bacterium
CAACTTCAAGCGGAATCTACCTCAACAAGCTCGGCCACTCCGTAACCGCAGAGGAAATCCTTGCCCGCAATGCGGACATTGTGCCCGTCATCCTCTGGGAGGAACGGTTTTCTGAGCGCAAACAGCTTTCGGCATGCAATATCGCCCCCGAGATCAGGGCCCGGATTGCTGCGCTTGAAAAAATCCTTGCAGAAATGCAGGGCTAAAATGCCCTCCCGTCCTGGCTGAGCCAGGACGGTCCGTGTCACCCTGCGGGTACCGGCCGGGGAAGACGTACCCTGACCCTTGTACCCGAGCCCGCATCGGAAGCGATCCAGAGGCGTCCGCCATACTGCCTGCTGGCATACCAGACCTTGGTCAGACCGAAGCCACCACCCCGTGTCGGCAAATCCTGTACATTTGTCCCCCGGACCCCAAAGAGGACCACCCGCTCCATCTCTTCAGGAGGAATACCCCGGCCGCTGTCCTCAACGGCAATCTCAAGCCAGGCAGGGTCCTGGCTGAGGCTGGCCTCAATGGTCCCCCCGGGCTCGGTGTACTTGCGTGAGTTGGCAACCAGATCCCGCAGGCAATCGATGAAAATCGGGGGCATGCTGATTAAACCATCCCGGGCACCTGTAATGCGCAGGGAAAAGCCATATCTGTCACTCGAACCCGGCCTGTCGTAGACAAATCCAAACCGCCCGTGAGAATTGAGGGCAATCGCATCCAGCACCTGCCGTAACCCCTCCAGAATCTCACGGGTACGGAATGTGATCCAGCCTCCAGGCATGTCAAGCCGGGCAAGCAGTTCCCGGGTACGCACTTCCACCACTTCCATCATCGCTTCAAGATTTTCAAGGTATTCGCCAAGATCACCGCGCCCACTCTGCGCAACCTCAAGCCGTGCCACTTCAAGAATCCTGCGACCGAATGACTCGGCCCTGTGAACACTCTCTATGGCCTGATCGCGATTGTGAAAGCTCGCAATGATCTGCTCACACAGAGCCATCTCGGAAAAAAAGACATCCGTCTTCCCGAGCTCTCCGGCCAGCAGTTGCAACTCGTAAAAAATGCTGTTTACAAGGTTGGTAAAGCTGTGCATCTCGCAACGAATCACCTGCTCGTCCGTCAGCCTGATATCCTGCGTAATCTCCACTTCTGTCATGCGCGTCCCACCACATACCCGCCGTTTCAGCAATATACCCCATTGGTTCAGTATAGATAACAATGGAAAAAAAAAGCAAACCACCCTTACCCGCCTCAGGGGGCCCGCCAATCCTCACCATCTCATCTCCCGGCGAATTGAGTACCTTTTGGGAAGAGTCAGAGCGTACATAAGGAGCTTGCTATGTCACCACTGCATGGCCCGTTTGATTCAATGTTCAGCCCAAGCCGCCTTGGCGAACTAAGCGACAGCACACCACACGTTGGCGATGATCTTGACAGTCTGCATGCCAGACTTGATCTGGCGAATTCATGCACAAAGCAGCTGGCCATCATGCTCCGTACCCTGTATCAGGCCGCCTCCCAGCGTGGTGCCATCACGGATGACGAATACCGCACCCGTCTGGAGCAGGTCAATCTTGGGGAATGGACGCACAAGGAAGGCGACCAGCCGCATTGATGTTGCTTGCAGAGTACCCTGAATTCGTGTACAGTACCTGAAGAGGAGGGACCTATGCCATTTTCTGATCAGTTGTTCAGCAATCTTTTTCCCGCAGCAAAAATGCGCGAGCTTGAGGATCTCAATCGCAAGGAATACGACGACGTCAAAAATGATATCGACAGCATCAAGCAGCGCCTCGAAGACCTCGAAGTCTGCAACAAGCAGCTCGGCATCATGTTCAGGACCCTCTATGATCTTGCCATCGAGAAAAAGATGATCACCCGTGAAGAATTCCGCGATCTTCTTGACAAGGTCGACCTTTCTGAATGGGTGTAAATCAGCGTATACGCTGCACCGGGGCTGTCCCAAAAGGGCAGCCCCTACTTCTTCCATCTCCCGAAAAATCTGCGAAGCGGCGCAAGTATTGTGGCGAGGATTCCCTTTTTCCCGTGCTTGTCGCAGGCCATCATCAAAGCATGAACAGTCGCATCCTCAAGAACTGACCAGAGCTGCTTCCTGTCCGAGCAATAGCGGAGGAATTCCAGCGGAATCTGGAATGCACCCTTGTGTTTCCTTGCCCCTCCATGATGTGTGATACTTTTTATGATTCGCTCAAGGTCAAGATCGGCATCCCGGCACCTCATTGAGGCATCCAGAACCAGCGTCCCCCGACTGCTGTCCTCAATTCCGGCAAAAACAACCACCGCCTCCACCTCACGATGCGTGTCGAGCAGCCGGTCTGCAACGATCGCAATCGTATCCCTTGTGGATGACTCAATGTATCCAATTCCGGATATCATCCATCCCTTGTACACCACAGCATGCCGCTCGGCCTCTTCCTGCTCATGCAGAATCTCGGCAGACATGGCCGGCAAGCTGATCCGGCGCACCAGCCGGTCGTCTGCATATTGTGAAAGCAGCCCCATCACCCGGCGATCATTCTGACCTGCAAGACGCATATGGTCCGTGTCAGTCAGGATCCCTGCCAGCAGGGCGCTGGCCAGCAAACGGCGTTTTTCTTCCTTGAGGGCCATGCCGCCTGAAAAAATGCAGGCTCCAATGATCGTGGCCGTTGCCCCACTGTCCGGATCAATACTGCGAAACCGGGCCGGGGGGAGACCGGCCACCGGGGTATGATGGTCGATATGCACCACACACGGAAGCCAGTCCGGAATTGACCCGACCGTAGAATCGGGGTGATCCACAATGCTGTACCCGTCACCCTTGCGAGCCATCTTTTTAACTGCCTCAATTGAGTGCAGGCGCAATCCGAGAGCCCGCACCAGGGCCCGGTTTTGGGAAAGGGAAAGAGGCTGTTCGATATACATCAGCCAGGAAACACCGATGCCCTCTCCCACAAGGGCAAGCGCCCAGGCAGAAGCGAGAGCATCCGGATCAGGAGAACCTTTTATGATGATGTGCTGACGACCGCATGAGGCAATACTCCGGACAAGATCTTCGAGGGTACGAGATTGTTCCATGGATACCATCATCCTGCCAAATGCTGCCTGCGTCAAGGCAAACAATGTACCAAGGAAACAAGAAATCCTGTATTTTGTGGGATTATTTTTTATGCGCCCCATATGTGGGGGCAGCTTGCTTTTTTTCCTCTCAATGACTATCCTTGTGCGGGTCGGCTGATCGTCCATTCCGCACTTCGCATTTCACTTTTTCAAGCAGTCAGGCACCTCCGGCGGTGTCCGACCGGGCGTGCCTGAACGACCGCACAGACGCAGGGGGAAAAACATGCAACACACACGACGTTTTACACGGGATGAGGAGGGCCCCTGGTCGCAGATCGAATTTGAGAGCCGGGAGTCCTCGATCCGCAATCCCGACGGACGGGTCATTTTTTCAATGAACCCCGTGATCGTCCCTGCCTCCTGGTCCCAGGTCGCCACCGATATCATCGCCCAAAAATATTTTCGCAAAGCCGGGGTGCCGGCCGTCACGCGCCGCATTCCCGAAGCCGGGGTTCCTGATTGGCTGCAAAGATCCGAGCCGGACGAAGAAGCTCTGTCAGCCCTCCCGGCCAACGAACGACACGTTCATGAGCACGACGCACGCCAGGTCTTCCATCGCATGGC